>MDTP02000091.1 GCA_001714685.2 Methanosarcina sp. Ant1
GTTTGAGTAAGTAAAAATAAGAGAAATGAAAAAACAGTAATGGACGACGCATAGGATTTCTTAACCGATGACCAATGAATATCAATCATATGTTAATGGACGACCTAAATTTTCAATTCAAATGTAAAAATAATAGCTATATTAAATTGCTATCAAAAAAATAATGAAGAATAAAAAATTATATCGAACTTATGTTCCATCATGCCGCTAAGGGCTCGTTACGAAATAACTTAAGTAACCCACATTCCGAATTCTGGTATTTTTGTACAAATTCACGACACAGATATGTCACTTTGATAAATATTCATTAATAAAATGACCAATATCTAGAGATTATTATCCTATATTGGCAGGGGTGCGGAATGTGAGAGTAACACATTATTCAGAGCAAAATCAAGGGGAATGCTTATGAAAATGGCAAAGTACAGTGTAAAAATGGGCTTAAATTATTTAGCCGTGGATTGATAAGCACACCTGATTTGCTCTATTATAATGATTATTTCCAGTTTTCAAATATTCGCTAGATTGATTTATGTCTGCTACTGCATCTATATTAGCAAGCGCTTCATTACCTGCCTTTACCATTAGCTTCCCAGCAGAATTATAGTCCTGTATAGCAAGACCCCATTCCTTTTGAGCTTCTTGTAGTTTCGGAGAGACTTTAAATTGGTTGTTTTCATCGATTGCCTTTTGAGTATCATCGGCAATGTATTGACCGTATGTAACAAGCGTTTTAAAATCGCCGCTTCTTGAAGCATCTGAAACTGTTTTTAAATAGGGTGATAATAACGAAGTGTGGCGTGCCATGCTGTATTCCCACTGGCGATCTTGATAGCCGCCACCTGTACAACCATAGGCTATCGTAGCTACTATAAAAATCAGTAATATAATAAGATGATTTTTGTTCAACTTCTCCACCTCTAAATTTAAAAATTTCAATTGATTAATTTCATTTGTTGAGTGGTTTAGAGAGACTTTTAAGAAATATTATATATCTATATGCTGTGAGATCATAAAAAATATATTGATGTCAACTTGCAATTTTGGAAAAGATAAGTTTACTGGTTCCGTTGCAAAAAATCAGAGCATTTTACAGAATCGTTGAAAACCTTCACAATAAGGTAATTTGGATGATCAAATTGGGGGTAAAATAACATTTAAAGGAAATAATAATGGCCTTAAAGTACAGAAAAATTATTTTTGCAACGGAACCCCTATTTTAAAGGGCAATATTGATACGCGGTTCCTTTGTCTATGTTGCCAGTCCTTCTTTTCGGATTATTCTGTAATTTGGTTTAATCAAGATAATAAGAGATTCGACTTTTATAAGAAAACGTAACCCATCGTAACCGGGTTACATAGTTTCAATCCTTGTTTTAGTGGATCTTGCTCGCGAATATGTATAAACAGAAGCAGCAGACACCAAAAGAGGATTTGTTTCAATCCTTGTTCTAGTGGATCTTGCTCGCGAATACGACAATCATATATATATATTAACAACGTTTTTAGTTTCAATCCTTGTTTTAGTGGATCTTGCTCTCGAATTAAGCTTCAAACTGGCAACTGATAAAGTTTCGGGTAAAGCTCAATCAAATAAAAGTTTATAAAAATAAGTTGTCCGTAGAAAACGAACGGATGCACATCCTCAACGCAAAAAATAAACTCGCCGAGTTTGTTTTTTGTGGTCACTGTCAAAAAAAGAATTGATTAAATTGGCTTTTCAAATTGTCTTCCCGGCGGCCCTGGAAACTGATTCTACATTTTACCTGATATCGATTTAGAATGAATTGAAGTTTTGCCAAAATAGACAGAAATACTGTGAACTACCTCCCACCTGCTTTCTGATGAAAGCGAGGAGGGGGCTTCCTGGTTCATACCTCAGACCATTGTGTACAAGTCCCCAGGCTCATCCCCTACGTTCCGTAGGTGTCAATTTGTTTTGCTTGAGATGCCTTGAAGCTTCCGTTTCCGGCGCAATTCCCGATCCCTTCAGGAATTATAATCTTGAAGTTTTGTGCATTGTTTGCCCGCATACGACGATCCGTGGAGGGGTTGCTTGCTATTGAAAGTTACGACTGCTTGGTTCTCGCAATATATAATTAGTTTGGAAGTATTAATAAGTTATCAGAATCAACAACGGAAGACAGTTTAGATGTTGACGGCTTTCATCCTCCACCTACCAGATCGAATAAATTCGACCTGTCGAAGAAGAGGATTTCCCGCCTTTTTGTTAAAACCTTTTTTCATGACCACGGAAAGAACTGAAGGATATGGAAAACTTAAAAGGTCTTTAAACCGCGGAAAGCGCGGAAAACGCGGAAAAAATGTGCTTTAATTCCCTGATCAAGCGTTTTCTGCCTTTCAGTGATTTGCATTAAAAAGATGAGCCTTAAAAGAGTGGAGTTAGGAATTTCTGGAAAAAATAAGGCGATGGTATTCAATCCGAAGCCCGGTTGAGATATTACTGTAAAATTATATTTTCGGCGGGCGGCTCCCCCTTTTTCCCCAACTAACCGTCGGTAGATACAAAGAAGCTGTACTTTGCCCCTCTTCTTCCGCATTTTCCACGCCTTATGCGTTTTTAAATTCACTCTGAACTAAAACCAGGGGCATGGAAGAACAGAACCTAAAATCTTAACAGCAGAAAAACAGAAAGAAGTGGAATGAAACCGCGACCTAACCCTATAAGTACGGGAAGCAAAAGAGGGCAAAGTAAAGAAATCTAGACTTTTAACCGCTGAAAATGCGGAAAAAGCGGAAAAACTGAGCTCTATTTCCTTGATTACACGTTTCTGCCCTTCAGGGAGATGTACTATCAATAGTGTTTCAATCCTTGTTTTAGTGGATCTGCTATCGAATCTGTTTCTCAAATTAATAGTTTGCTTCTCAATCAACGCGTTTGTCTCGTAAGACCAAATGAACAAAAACTTCAAAACATTTTTTGAAGTCAGTATTATTTTCTAATGAATTTTACGACTATTGTCAGGTAGCTGCATGTGGCGGAGACCAAGGTAATATTTCGCCAAGTCAGATTAAAGAATATGAAAATCCCTCTCCCGCCTCTCAACATCCTAAAAAAATTGTGGGAACTATCGAAGCCGAGCGGGTGCTCGTCGAGTCCGCCAAAAAGCTGATTGAAATTTACGAGCAAAAAACCCAGGAGATCATCGCCAAACTTTGGGCAGAATAATTAAAATGCTATGAACATCCAACCATAACAATATGCTAATCTATAAAATCATCTTTTTTGTCACGGCGGTTTCGCAGATTATCAGCATTTTTTTCTCGTCTTTTAGCGGAGGCAGCAATTTCAATGAACTGCTCATCACCCCAGCCGGGTATACTTTTGCCATTTGGGGAGCGATAACCGTGTTTTCAAGCATCTACGCGCTGCTGCATCTCTTCGGCACACGGACATTTTCAAGGCCGGTGTATCTCTGGCTCTCGTCGGTATACGTCTGTTTTACCCTCTGGCTCATGGCGGCCGAGCGCGAAATACTGCTGGTGACGGTGCTCATTTTCCTCTTTATGTACTTTGCTTTGCTCAAGGCGTTTCCCCGACTATTGGAACAGGGTTTTGCGAATATCCAGGAGAAGCTATTCCTGCAGGGCGGAGTCGGGATGTATCTGGGGTGGTCAAGCGTTGCGGTGCTCGCCAATATCGGCGTGTATGCGTTTTCCTTTGGCATCCAGAGTAGCTCCCAGCTCGGAATCTATCTTCAAATGCTCCTCGTGCTTCTTGCGGCGCTCTCTGCGGGCTACGCGCTCTATCAAACCAAGCGCAACGCCGTGGTGTTCGCCACCCACTGGTGGGCCTTTGTCGGGATTCTCGTGGGACTTTTTTCGAGGGAGCAGACCGAACTCCTGATCGCCTGGACGCTCGTCTGCGTTGTCGGACTGAACGTGTTTTATTTCAAAAAGCGGTTGAGATTTATTAAAAAATTAACAATTGAATAAACCAAACACAAAAACCATTATTATCACCGTTATTGCCTTTTTTGTAGTTTGCCCTGGGGGGAGTTTTTGTCTGGAGCAACTATCAGATTCAAGTCACGTTTCAATCCTTGTTTTAGTGGATCTTGCTTTCGAATTTTATTACTGTCAATGTTTCATGCCATGGACTATGTTTCAATCCTTGTTTTAGTGGATCTTGCTTTCGAATCGGATGAAACAAGAGCATCCAATCAGAAACCATGTTGGTTTCAATCCTTGTTTTAGTGGATCTTGCTTTCGAATAGATTAGACGGAGATCGGACATTCACAGACGATAGAAGTTTCAATCCTTGTTTTAGTGGATCTTGCTTTCGAATGATTGGAATTTTCACAGTCGACCCTACAACTGCCGTGTTTCAATCCTTGTTTTAGTGGATCTTGCTTTCGAATACTCCATCTCCTGCGCTTTCCAGCAATAATTTCAGGTTTCAATCCTTGTTTTAGTGGATCTTGCTTTCGAATAATATTTATTCTGGGTATTCTTTCCAGATGCCGTGGTTTCAATCCTTGTTTTAGTGGATCTTGCTTTCGAATTATTTTGGATTAAGTTTAAATCTTCTTGCCTGGGCTTGTCTTGCCCTGGGTTATCTGGTCCCAAAGCTGGGCGGCTTCCAGCTTTTCTTCCTCGGTCACCGGGCCTGGGACATAGGCCTCGCCGCCTTCGGCCTGGGCTATAAATCGGTTTCTGGGGTCGTCGGGCGCCAGGTTAATTTCCGGGAGGCGCTTCCACGTCATTTCTTGTTGCTTACCTGCCATATTTTTATTCCTCGTTGAGTGACATCATCGCGTATATCTATTGTTTCAATCCTTGTTTTAGTGGATCTTGCTTTCGAATTCTCTAGTTTACGGTATGAAAAAAGTAAATTCAATAGGTTTCAATCCTTGTTTTAGTGGATCTTGCTTTCGAATACCGGCCCTTTGCAGCTTATTATTCCAGTGCTTCCGGGTTTCAATCCTTGTTTTAGTGGATCTTGCTTTCGAATTTCGAAGGATCTAGGGTAGCCCCCATCACAATAGCGTTTCAATCCTTGTTTTAGTGGATCTTGCTTTCGAATAAAGATAATTAATTTTGTTTTCGGTTATTTTGAGAGGTTTCAATCCTTGTTTTAGTGGATCTTGCTTTCGAATGATAATTACAACCTGTCAAGTACTTCAATTATTTAGTTTCAATCCTTGTTTTAGTGGATCTTGCTTTCGAATTTCAAACTCCTGGAGGATCTAGTCGCCAGGGAAATTAGTTTCAATCCTTGTTTTAGTGGATCTTGCTTTCGAATGATATTCACGAAAAGGCATTAATTGCGCTGGATATAGGTTTCAATCCTTGTTTTAGTGGATCTTGCTTTCGAATATTGTTAGCGGTCCACTCCTCGAATGACCCGTTTCTGTTTCAATCCTTGTTTTAGTGGATCTTGCTTTCGAATTATAATTGGTGTTTGTGCCGAGCCTTTCACTCTGGAGTTTCAATCCTTGTTTTAGTGGATCTTGCTTTCGAATAATTTTTCAGAATCCTTAAAAGTGATTCCTTTGATAAGTTTCAATCCTTGTTTTAGTGGATCTTGCTTTCGAATTTACTACTATCAGTTTACTCATAGTTTACTAATAGGTTTCAATCCTTGTTTTAGTGGCTCTTGCTCTAGAATTCTTGAATGCCTGAAGATTGTTATAAAGGCCATTGCGACCAGTGTGAACACAATGACGAACTTTTTGGAGAAATCTGTAACTACAGGATTATCCACTTTGGATTAACTTAAAAAAGAAATAATTTAAGTGGTGGTAGTTATACACTTCCGCCACAATCACGTACTGCATCGTTTAATTTTCCGACTATAATCGAACAAGGTAGAACGAATGGCTTATCTGTAACAGCGAGTGTAAGAGTTGTCGTTCCATCCCATAAGAAGTGGCCTTTCACTCCATATCCTTCAATTTCTCCTTCATTTCCTGAAGGTACATTTATACCTGCTTTTCCAAGCATTGCTTTCAAATTATTGAATACAGTTGGTGTAATTCCTTTATACGTTATTGGTTCACATTCACCCATATTTTCCCCTCCTTAAATTATAAACGTCATTTATAATGTTTTTTTTATATTTATAAATAACTATTGATAAAAAAGAGTAAAAGTTTCAATCCTTGTTTTAGTGGATCTTGCTCGCGAATAGGTCTATGATCTCCTGGGGGGTCGGGTGTTGTGCTGCCTCTGCCAGGGCCGCGCTTGTATCGCGCCGGGCCTTGTAAAGGGCGCCTAAAATACCGACTCCAAAACTTCCCAGGCCGGTAGCTATCAATTCAAAATATTTAAAAACAGTGAGGTCCATGTCGCTTTCCTCGGTGAAATACCGTTTACCGTTTTTAGAAAGTAATGGACCACAAACATTATTATTTTTTGGATGCTGTTTTTATATTTCGTTTAAACTTTCTTGCCGGGACTGGCCTTGCCCAGGGTTAGCTGGTCCCAGATCTGGGCCGCTTCTTGCTTTTCCTCCTCGGTTAATGGGTCGGCGTCCATAAATTTAACGTCGTCCGCGCTTGCCCAGAATTTACTATTCTTCGAGGGCGGCTTGCTCTTTTCGGTGTAATAGTAAATTTCTTTCCCCTGCTCTGCCATGTGAATAATCTCCATTGACGTTGTTTATGTATATGTTTCAATCCTTTTTTTAGTGGATCTTGCTCGCGAATATTGTCATTAATTGATTCCCACATAATTACATGTTTCAATCCTTGTTTTAGTGGATCTTGCTTTCGAATGATAAGATTCCTCGGGAACCCATTCCGATAAAGATAAAGTTTCAATCCTTGTTTTAGTGGATCTTGCTTTCGAATTCTACCGTTTACCGTTTTTAGAAAGTAATGGACTACAAACATTATTATATTTTGGATTAAGTTTTAATCTTCTTTCCGGGGCTGGCCTTGCCTTTGGTGATGTGGTCCCAAAGCTGGGCGGCTTCCAGCTTTTCTTCCTGGGTCACCGGGCCTGGGACATAGGCCTCGCCGCCTTCGGCCTGGGCTATAAATCGGTTTCTGGGGTCGTCGGGCGCCAGGTCAATTTCCGGGAGGCGCTTCCACGTCATTTCTTTTTGCTTACCTGCCATATTTTTATTCCTCGCTGAGTGACATCATCGCGTATCTCTATTGTTTCAATCCTTGTTTTAGTGGATCTTGCTTTCGAATTTTCTGGGTTTGTGTCAGGCCTTTATTTGCATAGGTTTCAATCCTTGTTTTAGTGGATCTTGCTTTCGAATGTTCATACTTTCGGAAAAACAAATGTTTACAGTGTGTTTCAATCCTTGTTTTAGTGGATCTTGCTTTCGAATCCTTTCCATCATTCCCACACAGCACCACGTAAGGGAGTTTCAATCCTTGTTTTAGTGGATCTTGCTTTCGAATAAGGAGCGAAGCGGGCTCAAATGTCCCATAATGCTGTTTCAATCCTTGTTTTAGTGGATCTTGCTTTCGAATCTGCTTCTCGTGCTGCTCGGCGTGCTGCTGATCGGCGTTTCAATCCTTGTTTTAGTGGATCTTGCTTTCGAATCTTGTAATTTTCTTAACTTCCGTGACTACACTTGTAGTTTCAATCCTTGTTTTAGTGGATCTTGCTTTCGAATCTTGCCGTTGGTGCCCTTGTCGGTTAGGTTATCGGTTTCAATCCTTGTTTTAGTGGATCTTGCTTTCGAATATGCTAAGAATATAAGGGTTTATAATTGCGAAGCAAATAAGTTTCAATCCTTGTTTTAGTGGATCTTGCTTTCGAATCATTCAGTATATAGCTCATCACTGAGTAGAGCAGGGAGTTTCAATCCTTGTTTTAGTGGATCTTGCTTTCGAATTAGAAACGAAAAATAAGTGGTTTGATATTTCATGTTTCAATCCTTGTTTTAGTGGATCTTGCTTTCGAATATACTCACATCCACTTGTTCCAGTATTTACTTCGGGTTTCAATCCTTGTTTTAGTGGATCTTGCTTTCGAATAAAACCATATGCTAACCTTACGGAGGCTAACCTTAGTTTCAATCCTTGTTTTAGTGGATCTTGCTTTCGAATCTGAATATTTCTTTTTTTATTACGGACAGTAAACTGGTTTCAATCCTTGTTTTAGTGGATCTTGCTTTCGAATCGAGTCCTGCCATCAGTATTAGATATAGATATTTTAGTTTCAATCCTTGTTTTAGTGGATCTTGCTTTCGAATGTTTTACATTTGTTAGATTCGCCCCTGGTGTCTTCGGTTTCAATCCTTGTTTTAGTGGATCTTGCTTTCGAATATTTCCTGCAAACACTACTATGCTCACTCCTGAATAGTTTCAATCCTTGTTTTAGTGGATCTTGCTTTCGAATTATATCAGGGTTGTATATCAGGGCACACATTACAGTTTCAATCCTTGTTTTAGTGGATCTTGCTTTCGAATCCTTATATCTAGTTTCCCTTCTTCCTCACTAAGCTGTCCAGCAGCGCAATAAAGCATACCGCTGACAGTAGCCAACAAGTAGGCGAGTCGTATAACATCCCTGCTATTGCATTTACCTGTACAATAAAGACCCAATACACGTCTATATCATCCATGTTCCACCCCTCCTTACTCCAAAAGTTTCAATCCTTGTTTTAGTGGATCTTGCTTTCGAATTATATTGGCCAGCTTCCCCTCGAGACCAGCTACACGTTTCAATCCTTGTTTTAGTGGATCTTGCTTTCGAATAAGTGCTGCACGCGAGAGGATAGAGAGGCAGATGGGTTTCAATCCTTGTTTTAGTGGATCTTGCTTTCGAATTTTTCCACAGCTTCTACACCTTTAAGAACACACATTTGTTTCAATCCTTGTTTTAGTGGATCTTGCTTTCGAATTAGAACTAGAGGACGATGTTTCCGGCGTGAGCATCGGTTTCAATCCTTGTTTTAGTGGATCTTGCTTTCGAATAGTACGCGGGCAGTGGGTTATCCAACAATACTAAATGTTTCAATCCTTGTTTTAGTGGATCTTGCTTTCGAATGGGAAGTGCCTTCAGTGCAAGAATCCCTATCCCTGGTTTCAATCCTTGTTTTAGTGGATCTTGCTTTCGAATTTGAGTATTTGCATTTATTTCATCTCCATTTTACTGCGTTTCAATCCTTGTTTTAGTGGATCTTGCTTTCGAATTACTCCCACTCAATGTGTGAGAGATACCCATAACTGGTTTCAATCCTTGTTTTAGTGGATCTTGCTTTCGAATTACAAATGTTGGTAGCAACCCATATGATATTGTAGGTTTCAATCCTTGTTTTAGTGGATCTTGCTTTCGAATACGATCGAATGCAAACCCGATCCGGTAAAAGCCCTGGTTTCAATCCTTGTTTTAGTGGATCTTGCTTTCGAATCTTTTGCAGTTGCGTACCCTTCGGCTTGATCCATGGTGTTTCAATCCTTGTTTTAGTGGATCTTGCTTTCGAATATGGTGCGAGGAAAACAAGCTGACAGCGGCAAAACCGTTTCAATCCTTGTTTTAGTGGATCTTGCTTTCGAATGCGAATGCGAGTTTATTATTGGCTCGTGTGACCTGCACATGGCGTTTCAATCCTTGTTTTAGTGGATCTTGCTTTCGAATTGTGTCATGTCCTTTTCCCCAAAAACGTTAGCGGTGTTTCAATCCTTGTTTTAGTGGATCTTGCTTTCGAATAGGAAGCGCCTTGAGTGCAAGAATCCCTATTCCTGGTTTCAATCCTTGTTTTAGTGGATCTTGCTTTCGAATCTAAGGGTGCAATGCCCCAAGACAAAAATAAAAAGTTTCAATCCTTGTTTTAGTGGATCTTGCTTTCGAATCTCAAACTGCCAATCGTTCACGGTAACCACCTTTTGTTTCAATCCTTGTTTTAGTGGATCTTGCTTTCGAATTCCCCTCGATCTTATTGTACCGGATATTTCCCTCAAGTTTCAATCCTTGTTTTAGTGGATCTTGCTTTCGAATGGAAACCCGGGAAACCCACTGTGAAGGACATCATGATGTTTCAATCCTTGTTTTAGTGGATCTTGCTTTCGAATCCGTTCCTTCCCCTCGTATACATCCTTCATATGCCCAGGTTTCAATCCTTGTTTTAGTGGATCTTGCTTTCGAATTTCACGAGTGCTTCTGCCGTCTTCTGTCTGCTGCCGTTTCAATCCTTGTTTTAGTGGATCTTGCTTTCGAATACTATTTACTATCTAGTATGTAGAGTAGATAGGTAGTTTCAATCCTTGTTTTAGTGGATCTTGCTTTCGAATCTCGCAGGTTACTTGCATTGAATTTGCCCGGGATAGTTTCAATCCTTGTTTTAGTGGATCTTGCTTTCGAATACCGAGTTGTCGCGCGACAGGACCAGGCCGTCGATGGTTTCAATCCTTGTTTTAGTGGATCTTGCTTTCGAATCCCCGTCCAAGAAAAAGAAACGTCTGCTATGTACAAGTTTCAATCCTTGTTTTAGTGGATCTTGCTTTCGAATCATGATACAATTGCCTTGATTAGGTTCTGTTCCTGAGTTTCAATCCTTGTTTTAGTGGATCTTGCTTTCGAATCCGTATCTAAATTTGCCATGCTGCCCTTACTGCTGGTTTCAATCCTTGTTTTAGTGGATCTTGCTTTCGAATTATAAAAGTAAAAACGATATAAATAAAAACAAGCGTTGTTTCAATCCTTGTTTTAGTGGATCTTGCTTTCGAATAGCGAGTAGGGAGACATTATTTTTACTTTGGATTGGAGTTTCAATCCTTGTTTTAGTGGATCTTGCTTTCGAATTCGTCCGTCAGTTTACACACACTTCCCCAAAAAATGTTTCAATCCTTGTTTTAGTGGATCTTGCTTTCGAATTTTCCTATCTCTCTCTCATCTGTGTACACTTTTGGGTTTCAATCCTTGTTTTAGTGGATCTTGCTTTCGAATCCTAGATCTCAAAGCCTGTGCGCTTGTAGAGTACCGTTTCAATCCTTGTTTTAGTGGATCTTGCTTTCGAATAACAAGTAAGGTCAACTTCGCAAGTCCTATGCAACGTTTCAATCCTTGTTTTAGTGGATCTTGCTTTCGAATCAGATAATAAACTGGCATGGCAACAAATCTACTGGGTGTTTCAATCCTTGTTTTAGTGGATCTTGCTTTCGAATATATAAGGCTCTATTCCAGGAGCTGAATGATGCCCATCACACACTTTGGTTTCAATCCTTGTTTTAGTGGATCTTGCTTTCGAATTATACGCAAAATATGTGTACTTTGAAGTGCCTGAATTGTTTCAATCCTTGTTTTAGTGGATCTTGCTTTCGAATCCAAGAAGTACGGACCATCAGCTGACGCATACAAAGGTTTCAATCCTTGTTTTAGTGGATCTTGCTTTCGAATTCCGTTACTGCTACTACGGCATAAAACATTTCTATGTTTCAATCCTTGTTTTAGTGGATCTTGCTTTCGAATTTTATCAAGAAACAGGAGAAATAAGCACAACTACTATGTTTCAATCCTTGTTTTAGTGGATCTTGCTTTCGAATTACTTCGGGTAGACTAAGCGATAACAGCAACACAGGTTTCAATCCTTGTTTTAGTGGATCTTGCTTTCGAATTTTTGAGAACTCAAATATGTTTGTAGGATATCATTTCAGTTTCAATCCTTGTTTTAGTGGATCTTGCTTTCGAATTAGAGTTCTTTGCTCTGTTCTTCATACAAGTATCTAGTTTCAATCCTTGTTTTAGTGGATCTTGCTTTCGAATTAGGGATTGATTTTATAGTTCCTATTATTGTACTCAGTTTCAATCCTTGTTTTAGTGGATCTTGCTTTCGAATATTTGGAGACGATGTGCAAAAGCGAGGATGTCGTGAGGTTTCAATCCTTGTTTTAGTGGATCTTGCTTTCGAATTTTAATGCCAAGCTGTAAAAATAACAGAGCAGATAAGTTTCAATCCTTGTTTTAGTGGATCTTGCTTTCGAATGGTATTCAGAGAAATTGGGCAAATATCACGACATGGGGTTTCAATCCTTGTTTTAGTGGATCTTGCTTTCGAATAGTTTCAGGCGCGCGGATTTCGGGCGACCCGATCGGGTTTCAATCCTTGTTTTAGTGGATCTTGCTTTCGAATACAATTTTTACAACACCAGACACATTCCTGATCGAGTTTCAATCCTTGTTTTAGTGGATCTTGCTTTCGAATTGGAACCCGTGAGCACAGAACCACAATCCGAAATAAGTTTCAATCCTTGTTTTAGTGGATCTTGCTTTCGAATATATTTTCGATTCTTTGCATCCGGGGACGGTTACTCAAGTTTCAATCCTTGTTTTAGTGGATCTTGCTTTCGAATTTGTCGTTTATTTCAGAATCGACCACGACTGAAAAAGTTTCAATCCTTGTTTTAGTGGATCTTGCTTTCGAATGTGTCGCGGGGCTGGAAGGCAAACTTGCCAATAGTTTCAATCCTTGTTTTAGTGGATCTTGCTTTCGAATAGAATTACGCCACCCCTATGACAGGTGTTGTCACGGTTTCAATCCTTGTTTTAGTGGATCTTGCTTTCGAATAAAGTTAGTGAATGGTATTCCTGCAAACACTCCCTGTTTCAATCCTTGTTTTAGTGGATCTTGCTTTCGAATACGGTTCGTGTTTGTCATCTCCCTGGGAGATTTGGGGGTTTCAATCCTTGTTTTAGTGGATCTTGCTTTCGAATACGTCGGAACGAAAGAAGAGATGTAAGGCACTACAACATGTTTCAATCCTTGTTTTAGTGGATCTTGCTTTCGAATAAGTGGATACTACTTCCAGGTTCAGACATAAAAATGTTTCAATCCTTGTTTTAGTGGATCTTGCTTTCGAATAGGGCAAAATTTTCCGTTTTTTGGCCTGAAAAGGCATGAAATGAGCCCTTTTTAGGGGCTAAAATTCTTGCTGGAAATTTATCAAACCCTTTATAAATACAAGAAAAATCTCTTCATACGCAGATATTTCGGTAACAACAATCTACGCATTTGCTAGAAGATTTGGATGTTTTAGGATATAAGCCTTTTTGGACTATATCGAGTATTTCCTGTATTATTTTTTCAGCTTTTTTGAAATCAGAGGTTATGATCTCGATTTCTTTGACCAAACTGTTACTGCGGGTAAAACATAGGTATGCGCGATTTACTTTGATGTTATAATTTTCCTGGATCAAAAGCGCCTGTAAGACCAGTTGAAACTTATAAGTTTTAAATACTTTGTCTTTGTATTCGGCAAATTTGTATTCAAGGGGAGCTGCTGTTCCATCTTCCATAAATAGAATTTCATCAACAATTCCCTTTATGTGGTTTCGTTTTGAAGCAATAAAAACGTCACTCTCTTTCCTTGTGCAGTTTAATTTTCTCCGCACATAATCCCTGTTTGTGAGCTTCCTTGTTTCATGAACCTCACGACCCTTTAAAACTTTAAACCTTTTTTCTTCATGCTGTGGGATATCTAGGCAGTACATGTAGTAAATAAATCGAGGACAGAAGAGGTACTCAAGAACATCTGAAATTCTGATTATTGTTTCTGAATCAGTTTCACTATTTGGCTCGGTAAACATTTCGTTACGCGTTTCAATTTCCGTTTCAACTTCCTCATTTGAAATGAATTCAGAGTCTGTCATGCTTCCCTCAGAAGAATTCAAAAGAATTTAGTAATTATCTCATCGCTGACAAGTTCCTTGTCAAAGGCCTGGCCGATCAGTTTAACCTGTTTAAAAGACTGCTCATCCATGGGAAACACATATACAGAATCTCTCTCTGTATCGATCAGTTCTTCACACTCAATAGCCAGAGAGTCTCTATCATTTGAATTAAGGTCTCCCAGAAAAACACTCTTCTGGACTCTGTAAAGTCCATAGTTTTTACATCGGCCGCTGACTTTATGGCGGATCCCGTTATCCGTAATGTCATATATCACCCAGACAAGCAAACCCAATCCCCTCTACTCTTATTTTTTACCTGATATCATTAATAATCTTTAAGAACTTCATTATTTTACGACTTTTATTTCCCAATCAGGCTGTTTGCAATCCTGTGGCAGTCGAACTGGATAGTGTTTCCGATTTTTATGTTCCTGTCGCGGTAAATTATGTCTTTTTCAAAAGTTTCATTAACAGCCTGGATCAGGACAGCTTTGCCTTCTTTATTCAGAGTCATCCCATTTGGAATTTCATCAAACTGAGTTTCAGCTACCTGTTTTTTCGAGAAAAGATTGAAGACTGTCCTGTCAATATGGACGCGATACATTTCAATCAGGTCAAACACAAAAGACTTTTTATTGTAGTCATCTGTGTGGTTGAAGCCAACGTAAGGGTCAAGCCCGGCTATTATGCAGGCTTTTTCAACCTTTGAATACAAAACCCCATACCCGTAATTCAAAAGGCAGTTAAACTCGTCCTTCGCAGGGTTCCGGCTTCTACCATTGAATTTCCATTTATCAGGCAAAAGGAAACTCAAAGCCTCAAAATAATGCCTGGAAGCCATTCCTTCAAGGCCCATAATTTTCCCTCGCATTTCGTCAAGCGTGCCCTTAAGCGCTTCAAGTTGGGACTTCATATCTTCCATTCCAGATATATAATCATCAAGTTCGTCCTTCTGATCAGATCGGTTCTTTTTGAGGTCTTTCAAAAAAAGAATCTGGTTCTCTATTTTCTGCTCAATCCAGCTTTTTGCCAGCCTGAAGCCTTCCGGTTCATCTGAAATCTTGAGCTGTATTCTCCTTATATAGGTCGTGCTTCCAAGTTTTGAATGCCATACCCGTCCATAGGGGTCTCCGAAATTGTCCAGAAAAACGATATCGATATTGTTTTCCACAGCAAATTTGATAGCATCGGTAGTTATAGTTGCAGAGGTCGTAATCAGGATGCTGTCAACTTTTTTTTCTGAGACCTCAAAAGTCTTGTCATCATTTTTTACAATGAAACAGTTGTTCTGCTTTTTCAGAAACGAGCCGTGGGTATTGATTACAAGCTGCATCTTTTCACCGTGCCAAAACCGCGAGATACCGATTTTCCAAGGCCGAAATAATCAGGGATGAGGAAATTTACCATGAATTCTCCTTTGAAAGTGGCAATCTCCATTCCCTTCAGTCTACCACTGCCGGGACACAAATTTGTCTCGCATTTGATTTGCTCCGGTACTGTGTAACCGAGGGACTTAGACATAGAAAGAATGTTTCCAACCAGAGTTTTTCGAAGGAGTTCTTTTTGTTCGGCGAGATCTATCTTCTTGTATCTGTCAGTGAAGTTTTCCTGGTTGAGGGCAAACCAGGGAGTTTCGAAGCTGTAAGTATGGAATTTGTCTGAAAGGCCGAACTCCTGTTCTTTAAAAGATACTTTCTTTTCCAGTATCTCATATGTGGATTCATCTAGCTTTATTTTGTCATATTTGTTGTAAATTTCCTGAAGGACTTCTACACCCTCATTTATTCCGACAACCATGGGAATTCCTTTCAAAATTTTATACTGGACTAAGGGATACATGTAAATAACTTTATCACAATTATGCTGATGCAAAAGTACGTATTCATTAAACCGAGTAGCGAAGAAACCTCTAAGTTTTGAAGCGTTTGGTCCTATTTTTCGGTCAGGAACGAGAGTTAAAGTGAGTGTTTTGACTTTCATGTAGATCACGTGAACATGCTGGGTTTTAACTCTAAGACAAAACCTGTATCAGAATCATAATAATGTTCGATTTGCTCAAAAGGAATATACCCGATATTGAGATCCTCTGGCTCTTCACAGGAAAAGTCTTTTTTAGGTACGGAAATTATATACTCATTAAATTTTTTTCTAATTTTTAGAGATCTCTCTTTTCTTTCTAAGGGGTTTTTAAGAGATTTTATTAAGATGTATTCTTTCCATATTTCAACCGCCTCATCGTCCAGTTCTACAAATACATCTATTTTTTCGTATCCTGCTTTGTCATCTATTAGCCTGAAATCTGATGTAAGGGTATTGAATTTAAGCTCATTAATATATGACAATAGTTCCTTTGATTCGTCTTCACTTGAAGTATCTTTAACTTTTCTAAAGTAGTTGTTATTTAAAAGAAGAAGGTCCTTCTCGTAAATTTCCGAGGGAGATTCTTTAAGTACTTCTTTTGTTTTATCAATGAGAAAACTCGAATATATATATCTATGGAACTCTTTCTTTTCATCTTTCAGAACCACAATATTCACTTGTCCTCGATAACTCTTTGAAGAGTTCCTGTTACATCGTCCGGCTACCTGATTTATTGAATCAATAGTGGCAAAATCCCTGTAAACAACGTCTACGTCTATATCCACTCCAGCTTCTATAAGCTGAGTACTAACGACAATTTTTCTTTTTTCCGACTTTTTCTTGATTTCCCTTATTTTATTGAGTCTATCTTTTGGGATAATGTTGGTCGAAAGATAATAATAAGTGCTATTTTCAAGTTTTAGATCGTGTAGGTGTTTAAATATATCAAGAGAAGACCTAATTGTATTCAATACAAATAAAAAATCCTTCTTCGGCTTTTCTTTGACTTCTGCTTCGATTATCTTCTTAAAATCATCCAAAGTCATTGGATTTATCTTTATTTCCAGCTTAACTCGATCAAATTCCCTGAAATATTTATCTTTATTTTTTACCAACTCAGTGATTTCCCTTTTTTCGGGATCGAAAATAAGAGGTTGAGTTGCTGTCACAAAAATAAAGTATGTATTAAAATATTCCGCGAAACCCGAAATAACCTGTTTTAACAATAACCAGTACTTATGAGGAATTGACTGGACCTCATCAAGTATTACAATCGAATTTGCAATGGTGTGAAATTTCCTGAGTGAGCGGTTTTTATTAGATACAAGTGTGTGGAAAAACTGGACAAAAGTTGTAACAATTATCTTAGAGTTCCAGCCCTCGATTAAAAATAAACTTTTAAGCCCTTCAAATTCTTCGTCATTTTGTGTTTTGTAAAAAATGTCTGCAAGATGATGATGTTTAAGTAGCACATCTTCAGTAGGGTTTGCCATTTCAACTGTTTTAAAAACGTCTTCAAAAACATCATAATTCTGGTCTATTATGCTCAGAAAAGGCAAAGAATAAATTATTTTTGCATCAATTCTTTTTTCATCTCTTATTCTTGCTTTCAATTTTAATGCGAATGAAAGTGATGTGAGAGTTTTCCCTGAACCTGTAGGAACGCTTATTGAATATATTTTCTTGTCAAGGTCAAGCTTTTCAACACTTTCTGTGACTTCCTTGTAAATCTCATTACGTACCCTATTGATTGTACTTTCATTACTATGGAAGCCCTTTTCTACCCTGTACTTATCCACAAGTTCAGATGAAATATCTACTTCACTAAAAACATCAATAGAAGACGCATCAATCTTATCAGAGTTTATAAGAATTGAATAAAGAGTTAATGTGATTAGATAATAACCTGTGAACTGTTCTTCCCGGAGCGATTTAACGAATTTTTTTCGATTTTTCAAAATTTCGTTAGCAATGGAACGGTATTCATTACAAAAACTATCCATGTCAAAAGAAAGATCGTAACCGTCCAGTAAATTCTCATATACTGTTTTCAACTCGCTTATTTCAAGAGATTTTATTTGAAGGTCGAGAACTTCAAGGATATCTTTATCTATCAATTCTCGGATTTCATCCTCTGCATCTTTTAAGTTTCCATGATGCTTTTTTACAATGAGATATCCTATGGTGGGAATAAATTCCAGACCGTTTTCATTGTTTAGTGAGCATATGTATTTTTTCAATATGTGATAGGTGAAAATAGCTGAGATAAGGCCATGATGGTATTCTTTTTTATTTTTCAAGCCTCTCTGTATGGCTGGATCTGTCTCAAAAAGATATTTTTGAAAATATTTAGTGCCTTTCCCAAAATCATGACAAATCCCTATAAGAAATGCGATTCTAGAAAATGTATTTTCATCAAGTCCAAACTTTTCTAGAGATAATCTTTTTGCCTTACTTGTCGAGATAGATTTGTTTCCTACATTGGATAAATGTTTAAGTAATATTTTATCGGGATGGGAATAAAGATGGAAATCACATGAAGATAATTCCTTCTCCATTCTCAAGCCTCCAGAGATTGTTTACATTCGCCATAATGCTTTTTGCATTTTTTTCAAACAAAACTTTGCTGTATTCCGTTACCTCCCTATCAGGAAGCATTTCTATTGGAATAGTCTCTGAAAAATACTCTTTTCCTTCTTCAAAATTGATTTTAATGAGTTGTTTTTCGGGGATTATAGAATGAATTTCCCTTTCAGAGTCTGGAAATTCACTGACAGCCTCCATTTCTCCTATAAATTCGTAATTAGCAATATGCTCACTCAGACCAAGGCACAGAGTATACACGGACTTATGCTCCTTTAACATAGAGTACAGTTTGTCGTAGATCTCTTCCGAGGAATGAGAAAAATAAATCCTGTATCTTACATCCTTTAATACCTCGAATCTTATTTGAGTCCTGGTCTTTATTCTGCTCATCATAGGAGCAATTTTGGTGTCGATTAGATTTTCTGCGATTCTGGTCTTCTTGATAGGGCAACAAATTTTTACTGCAATATTTGCATCTTCTTTGGAAAAATACCTCAGGTATTCATCTTTTCCAAGTCCTTCTATAGCGCCAATCATTCCAGCGATAGATGTTCGGGGAGGAACAGAATATGTAAGGGGAGAGGTTGTAGTATAGTGTTTTCGGAAATGGCCGAATTCTCCCCATATATCGAACACTAACACTTTCATGTTCTTAACTCACATTGATAATTTTTCAGTTTTGATCTCGACTTCGTTAAGGCACTTTTCGAAGTCTATCTTTTCTCCGCCATATGCGAACACAAGAGACTCATCAAGACATAACTGGATATTTTCGATCTTGTCTTTATTTTTAGCCAGTATCTCAACTAACCTCTGAGCATCAATCCTCACCTGTGAGATGTCCCGAATCTCTTCATCAATTAAATCTGACTTTAAATTTAGGAGGTTATTCAGGTCTCCAATGTGATAATTCCCCTCTGTGTAGTTTACTTTCAACAACATGCGGGGAACCTGGCCTACTTTTGATCTAGAAATCAGATTCTTAGTTCCATTCCACATTCCATCAAGAAGCAAACCTACATCTTCCTCAGAAAGTTTAGTATCCTTTGCTGCATTTTCATTAATTATTCCATAAAAACTTATCAAAGAGTAGGGCAAGAAATCCTCTTCTCTAAAGGTTTTCTGGCTGTTTCCTTCCTTTGAAGCAAAAGCTCCTGTTCCACGGAAATGTTTCATGAAGACTTTGTGCATTGATCTACCGATCTTAAACTGTACTGGACCAGTGTGTGTTATTGAACCTGTATCTTTTCCTTTCTTGAGTTTAAGTTCGAGGGGAAGAGTGCCACCGAATAAACGAACATCAATACAATCATTCAAAAGATTTTCGTTAATATTGTTCTTACCCGCTTCGAATGAATCAAGAGGCTCTTCAATTGTTAAGAAATCTCTTGCCCTCATTTTTGCATCCTGAATAGAACCATTTTCATCCGAAATTTCTCTAACAAAAATCTCTTTACCTTTAAACTTGTACAGGTGATCACGGATTGTTCTCTTGAACCTGACATCTGTTACAAGGTTTATTCCTGTCTCTTCATCAATCCTTGGTTTATTTTCGTCAAGTGGGTCTCCGTTTGGATTCCCATCTTTTATGTCATACAAGAATACAATTTCGGATCTTCTGTTTACTTCAGTCATTCTCTATCTCCTTTTCAGATTTAGTTGACTTTAAGATGTTTGACAAATTCATACCTAAAACAAAATAGAAGCTGATTTCATCGTTTGGCATTTTCCAATCAGTGCCAGATTGAATCATATATTTTGCAATCAGAGTTTCGAGTTCTTTATAATAATTAGTATCATACTCTTCAAGTTTATTTATAATCTCGGGGAAAAGTCTTTTCACATAACGCTCATCTAGATTCAAGCTTCGAAGTTTAGTTCTAAAAGGGGTACTTCCACGCTGGAATTTTTGAATATTTAACAAATACTGGACGAGCGTGCCTTCTAAAAAAATGGCCTTCTTTGCATCGGTATTGAAAAAGTTTTCAAATTCCGAGAAGATAACGTTCGTGCGTTCCTCAAAACTACTATTTTCCTTCGGTGCCATATCACCCAATAAAACCGATAAATTCTTAGAATCCATACATTTACCTCCTCTATAATTTCCAAGCAAATGCAACTGACTTAAAAAATCTAACATTTGAAACCCTAAAAATGAAGAATATCTTGTGGAATTATCGCTCCTGAAATCTTTTCTAATACGTTGCATAACATACTTTAGTAAAAAACTGTAATCAATTGATGTTCCTGTAAATATCCCGTTTGTGATTTCTAAAAAATACTTATTCAAATCAGGATCATCTAGAGTATTCGGGAAAAACCATCTTACATTACCTAATGTGAATTGAATTGATTTTACTTCATTATTATTAGAGAGATAATTACTGAATATTTTTCTCTTATCAACAATTTCTTTGGATTTGAAAAGCTCTCTTAGCCTTGAAGGAAGGACATCCTCGATGTACAAAAGAATTCTATACGCTGCATTGGATTTTTCATAAAATTGGAAGTTAAAATTAAGATAATCGGCCTTTTCACTTAGAATTTCAAGGATATCATTTTCATTATCCTGTAAGAAATTTTTATAATCTGCACTAAAAGCGAATTTTTTCTCGTTAAACTTTTCAAAAGTATCAAAAAGATCTTCACTAACACTTTTATTAAGTAACTTGGGGATGAGTAGGAAATTAAATCCATAAAAACTGAAAGACATGTATTTCTCAATGTATTCTTTTCCTGCCGTGATTTTCAAGGCGCACTCAAGACAAACAGGATTGTTTTTCCATGCCTTACTTTGGTCAAATCCCCCGCTAACAAACCCTCGCTTATCTACAGTATAAAATTCATACGGCGTAACGAAACCATAAACTTCATTACATGTTTTGCAAACAGAACATACTTTATCATCATCCTTAGAGATAATGCCATATTTGCTGTAAAATCTTGAAGCCCCATTATTTTTAAGAATCTTTCTAAATACTTCTAAATCTCCAACGTATCTAATGAAACCATTTTCTTCAAGCAATAAAGTTAATATCGAATTCTCCTTTGCATCAACGGAATTTATTTTAGATTCAAGCTCAGAAAGTATTATCTCTTCATTTTCTTTTATGCACTTCCCAAGAAGTTCCAAAAATTGTACTTCTTCACCATCCAATATGGGCTTTGCTTCCTTCAAAGGCTTTGAAAACCAGCCGATGATTTTGTTGGAAAAAGTTTTTTTGATTTCTGTTACTCTTGCAGTAGGAGAAATATCTGGACCATTAGATGACCCTCTCTTATAGAGATATTTTGCAATTTTTTCTTTTGAGTACTCCTGGTGATCAATCCCTTTAAACTCGAAGTCTTCATAATTATAAGTCAGCTTGATGCAAAATACATGCTTATAAGTTTCATTGCTAGCAGGATTTTCAACTAAAATTGATACAGAATCGTTTAGATCTTTGTTTTCTTTCTCCAGCGCGTACTCACCAATTTCTTTCATCGCTTCGATCACAGAACTTACACCCTCATAAAATAATCTAAAAGACAATTATACTTAATTAATTATAACTGCTTTGTTAATCCATTCATATACAAGTAAACCTCAAACATTAAATATCAATATCCTATATATACATTTCTAATTTATATTATAATAATTGGCAAATTAAACAAACTAAGAATATATAACCTATATAGTAAAACATTTATGCTAATCCAGCAATAATAAACATACAATGCCAAAGCTTACACTCATCTCCACAATCTATTCCCTTGAGCCTGTTATTATCTGCGTGACCAGGCTTTCTCCTTCGAAGATTATACTGCTGTCAGAGGAGGGGGCGGATGAAAAGAAGTTGCGGTCTGAGGAAATGATCGAAAAAACATTTAAAAATGCGCTTGAGGTTGAGAAAAAGTATACTGTGGTTTACGACACCATGCGCGTAGCTAAAGATGTTGCTGAACTTATTGAACAGGAACATGATAGAGGTAATCAGGTAATTGTCAATGTGTCTGGCGGGAGGAAGCCGCAGGCTTTTGGGGCTCTCTTTGGGGCATATGCAAGGAATGCTATGGTGCAGAGAATTGTGTATGTCACCGAAGAGGACAGTTTCATGATTGATTTTCCGGTGTTGAGTTTCAACCTTTCGGATACCAAAAAATTGATACTTGAAGAGATCCAGAAAGGGGTTTCTGCGGTTACTCAGATAGCTGCGACTGCCGGGATTTCGAAAGGAATGACTTACAACCATCTCCGAGAACTCAAAGCAATGGGATACATAGCAGACGGAGATAACGGGTATATCATAACTGATTCAGGAAGAATCGCATCAATTTAATCGTGAATTTCGAAATGAGAGGACCGTAGCGGATTATAGTCATTACACAGAATATTTACATTTTTTAAATCTGATCTTATCCAGGAATTGTGCTCAAAAATAAACTTAACCTATCCGTTGACTACAGTTTTTTCCGCGTTTTCAGTGGATATAGAGCCTGGATTGAGTTACGCTGAATAAAGTAGACACGGGCACAGTTCTTTTCCGCGTTTTCCGTGTTTTCCGTGGTTACGGTGTCTTGATTGGGTTTTTCCCTGCCCGCCTGCATTTTCAATGGATATAGAGACTGGATTGAGTTACGCTGAATAAAGTAAACACGGGCACCATTTTTTCCGCGTTTTCCGCGTTTTCCGTGGTTACGGTTTATTGATTGGGTTTATCCCTGCCCGTCTGCATTTTCAGTGGATATAGAGCCTGGATTGAGTATTTCCCTGCCCGTCTGTGTTTTCTGCGGTTATGGAATATTGGGTGACTTAAGTATGAATGCTTACTTCAAACTAGAAGTTTCCAGTGCAACTAATGCTTGCATTTTCATTCATTGAGCAGGTCTGTTTTTGTCTCATTTAATTGCGGAACAAAAAAAGCCGAAAGAGAGCGTTAACGGCATTTTGAAAATAACGTTCACCAAATAATAAAGGACGGCCGGCTTAACAATAAACAATAAAATATTTTTCGGGTTAGCTCAACTTCAAATAAACTTTAGATTGCATAGATTATTTCGTGGCGCTC
>MDTP02000092.1 GCA_001714685.2 Methanosarcina sp. Ant1
ATACAAATTAAATAGATTGTGATATTTAAAGAGTATAGAGAAAACAATATGCAGAGCCTACTACTGCGTAAGTCCTACAGACTTTACGAGAGGCAGGACAAGCTCTTTTATTTCCCTCTCTTTAAGGGGACTCTGCAGGTTCACATAACTGAGGACTTTCCTGCTTTCCCACCTGATATCATGTTCAGGCTTAGTAACTGTGACCTCAAGCAGGTCATTTTTCCTGAAATCAACCAGCCCTTCCCCATACCCGAACCCGAACGGATACAGCCTCAGCAATTCTCCGTCTTTATTGATGCCAGTCACTCCGACAGGATGCCCATTCCCATCCTTTTTACTTTTTTCAGGGGTGGATCTGACAAGAACAGCTATCTCTTCTTTTTCTCGTCTCAAAGTGGGAACCTCGGTTGTTATTGAGGGGGTACAGAAGAAGATTGGAGCTAAAATGTAATAATTGTTAGGGGAGCGAGGTGAAAGTATTGCTCTTTAAATTTCTTAACTTTTAAATCTTAACAAGTAAAAGTACAAAGATTTCAAAAATTTATGATAACAGTTTGATAACAGTTAAAAATTTTAAAAGAATTAGTGCAGGAAACAAAAGGAAACAAAAGGAAACAAAAGAAAACAAAAAAGGTGGGGCTGGTGAGATTCGAACTCACGATCGACGGGTATCTCCGAACAACTGCTTTAACAGTTTTAGTTCTGGTGAGCATCTATCAGTGCTCCAACGGTTCCTCATTGTCCTGCCCCGTCGGGAAAGACTCAGTATACCCGTTGTTCATCATTTATCCGCTGGAGCCCATCGCCATGCCGGACTAGGCCACAGCCCCTTGACAAGAATATTGAAATATCCTTCCTCTTTTAAATAGTTGACGGCAAGAAAGAAGATTTTAGAGGAAATGATTCTTATTTCATCCTGGTTTCTCCTGCTCAATAACGCCCAGAAAATAGAGCATTTTTCAAGATTGCCTGTAGTATCAAGTATCGAAATGTCTAAAAAAATCGGCCATGCTAACTCATTTAAGGATACAATAATCTGGTATTTTTATGAATTTTACTGAATGCCTGAAATAAGTCGCCAAACAATAGTTTTTAGTAGGTTTCCGCACTAGATTACTTTGTTATGAAAGCTGTATGCATCTGTATGGGAGTGCATCTGCCTTACAGTCCGAAATGGTATTGGCCTGTAGAGGGTTTTTCTGGGGTGCCTGAAGTGGACCGGTATTTTGACCGGAAAAACATTTTCTCTAGATTTTTAAAAACAAGCAAACAATTTTTGCGGCTTAATGATTTTTTTCTAGAATCAGTAGAAAAAGGAGGAAGATATTCCTTTGATCTATCCGGGCCTTTCCTTGAGCAATGCAGGTGGGACCCTGAGCTTCTCGAATCCTTCCGCGAACTCGGAGAAAGCGGAAGCGTGGAATTTACAGGAAGCTGCAGTTACCATTCCCTAAGTTCACTATATCCCGACCTTTCCTTGTTTCAGGAGGAAGTTCGCATCTACAAGGAGATGATCAGGGAACTTTTAGGAGTTACCCCCAAAACTTTCGTAAATACCGAACTTCTGTACACCGAAAGGGTAGAACGCATGCTTAGCGAGATGGGTTTCAGGTGCATAGTTGCCGAAGGGTCAAGAAACCTTGTAAGTGAATACGATCCTGTAAGTGTCTTTGAAAATCATCTTCCGACTCTGTTAAGGCATATAAACCTTAGCGAAGATCTTGAGCTGCGTTTTTCGGATAAAGATTGGGAAGGATACCCTCTTATTCCTGAAAAGTTCGCGGACTGGATCGCAAATATGGACGGTGATGTCCTGACCCTTTATTTTAACTATACAAATCTATGTATTCATTACAGGAATAATAGTCCTATAGCCGATTTTATCAGGAATTTTCCAAGCGCCCTCAAAATCCGGGGCATTGAAATGCTCACGCCGTCTGAAGCTGTAAAGAGATTTCCGCCTTTAAGGCTACCCACTCTAGGAACCGAACAAACAATCCGTTATGGAATGCATAATGCAGTAGGAAATCATGCTCAGCAGCTCTACTTGCGAGAACTGGTGAGAGTTGGAGAGGAGCTTTCACAGCTTAAGGAAAGTAAGGATTACTGGAAACTGAAACAGGTATTCGGCTATCTGCAGCAGAGCGAAATACTCTTTTCCATGAACCCTGGAAATCTCAGGGAAGGATACGAAAAGGCTGTGAACTATTTTTCCATCCTATCTGATTTCAGGAGAGCTGTCCTTGAGGAGGAAGCATGACTTCAGTTTGCATGTATTTCCAGTTGCATCAGCCCTTCAGACTGCGCAGGTTCTGGCCTGACGACAGATCCGGCTTTTACCGTTATTTTGATGAAAGAAGCAACAGGGAAATTTTTGAAAGTGTAGCCCGGAAATGCTACATCCCTACAAACAGAGCCCTTCTGGATTCTATTGACGAGCATGGAGGAAAGTTCAGGTTTTCTCTTTCTGTTACCGGAACCCTGCTCGAACAATGCGAGCTGTGGGGAAAAGAAGTGCTCGAAGGCTTCCGACAGATGGCGGAAACAGGAGCAGTGGAATTCCTGGACGAGACGTTCTATCATTCCCTTTCAAGTCTTTATGAAAATAAAACAGAATTTATCGAAGAGATAAAGGAACATAGAGAACTCATGTTTGACCTCCTGGGAGTTAAACCTCAGGTATTTCGGAACACCGAACTGCTCTACAATAATACAATAGCAAAAATTGCTTCTGACCTTGGTTATAGGGCAATTCTTACTGAAGGCGCGGATCATATGCTTGAAGGAAGATCCCCTAACTTACTTTACAGGGCAAAAGGTTCAGGACTCCCCATTATTTTCAGAAACTACAAGCTGAGTGATGATATAGGATACCGTTTTTCGGCAAGGTGGTGGGAAGGATATCCTCTGACTGCGGAAAAGTGGGCATTATGGGCCTCAGGGGTTAAAGAGGACTGTGTTAATATCTTTATGGATTATGAGACATTTGGAGAGCACCAGTGGGAAGAAACCGGAATTTTTGCCTTTCTGCAAAAACTGCCTGGAGAAGTCTTAAAGAATAACCTTAGTTTCAGCACTCCTCTCGAGATTGTCGAAAAATACTCACCTGTAGCCGAGATAGATGTAGGGGATTTTTCCACCATTTCCTGGGCTGATATGGAACGCGATACAAGCGCATGGCTTGGAAACGATATGCAAAGACGTTGTTTTGAAGAAACAAAGTTGCTTGAACCCTTTGTAAGAAAAACAGGAGACCCTCAAATCCTGCGTATATGGAAGCACCTGCTAACTTCGGATCATTATTATTATATGTGCACTAAATGGCTCGGGGATGGGGATGTACACTCTTATTTCAGCGTTTATTCCACACCATTCGATGCAGCAGTCAATTTCATGGCAGTAGTTATGGATTTCAAAGCTCAGGTATTCAGGAAACTTAGCGCAATAGCTTAATTAAATGTACACATAATAATTATAGGAGTTTGAGTCACATGGTTAGAGATTTATTCATGTTTGCAGGCTTCAATGAAAATTCGCAGATTGTATGGTTCAAAATTATTTATTCTAAAGAGCCTGGATCTTTATCCTTAATAACTGATTTTCTGGAAAAAGAGAAAGCATTCATTATGTTTGGTCATCTGGATAATATTACACAAAAAACAGGAGAATATTCTGTATTTACTGAACTTAATGAAGATATTAATCCTGTCGATCTAGCTAAAAAAATAAAAGGTCTGGAAGCTGTAAGTGAAGTCGAATACGGGATTTCAAAATACGGGATGATTTCTTCCGTGGACTTTCCCCTTAATGTAATAGGAGTCAGGGGAGTTATGGCAAGAGCACTCACAATTGTTGATATCATTAAGACTCTCAACGAAAGTGTGCCGCATGCAGAGGGGCTTCTCACCATTTCAGGGCTTAAGGGAGGGATTCATGCGGCAAAATATTTCAAGAGCATCATGCCTATTAATGACAGCAATTTCGCAAGCGTACTTGCTGAACTCTACAGAGCTGTGGGCTGGGGAATCCTGGAAATTGAATGTGATCCCAAGACTTATGAAGGAAAAATCATTGTAAATGACTCTTTTATAGCCGATGTTTACGGAGCGTCCGACCAGCCTGTTTGTGCCTTTATGAGCGGCTACTTCGCGGGTTACCTGACCGACTATTTCGGGAAGAATATCAGTGTAAGGGAGGTTAGCTGTAAAGCCACAGGAAAGAAGGTATGTGAACACATAATTTCGCTGGCTCCCTCCGGCGCAAGCCAGGAATACCAGCTAAGAGGGGATACACGGTGATCAGGCAACCGAATGTCATTTTAGGAAATGATGAACTGCTTGTGACAATGGGGAGAAGGGGGGACATCTTAGGCTTCTTCTACCCCCGCAGAGATCATGCTCAGCACGTAGAAGAGTCCCTTGCCTGCATCTATACAGGGGAAAAACTTCTCTGGACAAACGATAACGATTGGCACAGCATCCAGAATTATATAGAAGACACCAATATTGTATCCACTAAACTTTACCATGACTCGGGGATAAGAATTTCAATTCTTGACCTTGTACACCCGGATGTGCCTGTTCTTATCCGCAGGTTTAAGGTTCAGTCCCAGAAAAAGATTTCAGGAAAATTTTTCTACTATTCGAATTTCAATGTAGGGGAAACGTCTAAGAAAAATTCGGGATTTTGCGATTCAGCTGCTCGCCTGCTCGTACAGTACTGGCAAAACTATTATATCGGGATCCATTCCCTGCCCGAATTTACTGAATGGCAGATCGGAAAAGCTATGGATACCATCTGGTGGACGAATTCCAAGTATGATATGGAAGATGGAAAACTCCAGCGGAATAAAGAGGATATAGGGAATATTAACAACGCTGCTGGCTGGGATCTTGAACTGGAAGCTAACGGATCAAATGAATTTGTTATCCTCATAGGGGCTGCATCTTCACGGAACCTTCTTTATAAGCGAATGCATGAGCTATCTAAATTGCCTCTGGAATCTATTTTCGAAAAGACGCGAGAACACTGGGTTATGTGGCTTGCTAAAAAAAAGGTGCTCAAAATGCCAGGGCTCGAAGGATACGAGAACCTGCGTCAGGAACTGTTCAGCGCCTACAACCGATCTCTTCTCATGCTTTACCTTCTTCAAGACCGCGAATATGGATCTTTTGTAGCTGCTCCTGAGTTTGACTCCAATTTCGAAAAGTGTGGGGGGTACGGTTTTTGCTGGAATAGGGATACCTCGGAGATCGTACTCGCACTCAAACACTCGGGATATCCTGAGTACTGTGACCTGTTTTTCAAGTGGTCTATCCGGACCCAACTTCCTGATGGTTCCTGGTTTCAACGCTACTGGCTCAATGGGGATATAGCTCCTTCCTGGGGTAATTTTGATTACTCGACTCAGATAGATGAAACAGGATCTACACTTTATGCCATGGATATTTACTACAAGATCTTAGAAGGCCTGAAAAAAGTTGAGTTTCTGGATGAGGTATGGGTTTCCGTACTCAGAGCTGCCGAATATCTAATGAAGCGGACGAAATCCGGGATTCACGAAAGCTGTATGGACCTGTGGGAGACTTACTACGGAATTTTTACATATACGAACGCTGCAATCTATGCCGGGCTTATGGGCGCTTCCCACCTGGCTGAAGAAAACGGGGAAGATGGCATGGCAAGGCGCTGGAAGAAAAGGGCTGAGTTCATCAAGCAGGCTACAGTTGATCGTTTCTGGCTTCAGGACGGCTATTTTGCAAAAGGAATCCTCAACGATAAACTGGACAAAACTATTGATGCAAGCATCCTGAGCACTTATATTCCATTTGGAATGCTGTCTCCAAAAGACCCTGTAGAAAAGGATATGATCCTATTTATGATAGAAAATATCCAGAAAAAACTCTCAGTGCCCATTAATCAGGGTTATGGGATCAAAAGGTATGAAAACGACAGTTACATTGACGGAAACCCATGGGTAGTAACCACTCTCTGGCTTTCGGAAGCGATGTTTGCCCTTGCCCTTGACCTCCCTTCTGAAAAAGCCATGTTTGCCCCTACGAACGACATCCCCTCTGGAAATGAAAATAGCTATACAGAAACCGTGAACAAACTAACCAGAGAAGGAATTAAATACCTTAAATGTGCTCTTGCTGGTGCAACCAGTACAGGCCTTCTTCCGGAGCAGATGGATAAATCTACAGGCAAACCTGCCTGGGCAATTCCTCTGGGATGGAGTGGGTCCCTTATGCTTGACAATATCCTGCTCCTGGACAAGATCTGTACGAGGAAAGCCGGAAATTCAGAGGAAAGTTAAGGAAAAAGGCAAAAAGAAAAATAAATACGAAAAAAAGGAAAAAAACTGAATAAAAATTGAGAATAAGAAGGGAAATTAAGTAATTCTCCAATTGCTTGCAATTGGAAACATCTTATCTATTTTTGAATTGGAAACATCTTCCCAATTTTTGAGAGTTTAATTTATACGGGATTTTAGGCAAGAATTTTCCCATATGGACTGTTTTCAAAGTAACTGGTAAATTGTTGGGCTTCGCTGGATTCTCCGGAACCTGAACCCAGAAGCAACTTTGAGAGGCTTGCCTTGTTCATATATACAACTGTTGGTTTCCCTGTAACTCCTCCGAGTTCTGCAGCCTTATCAATTGCATCGTAGAGGTCTCCGAAACCATCTATAAGCCCTAGCTGCTTTGCCTTGGCTCCGGTGTATATGCGGCCATCAGCAAGGGCTTTTACATCACTCGTGGACATGTTACGTCCTTTGGAAACCTCGGTTACAAAGTCTTCGTAGATTTCCATGACTACAGTATTCGCATATTCTTTTTCCGTATCTGTGAGCCCCCTCCAGGTACTTCCCATATCTTTCAGTTCCCCGGACTTTATAACTTGATAATTTGTTCCATTTCCTTTATAGAACGCAGACATGTTCTGAAAGACCCAGATCACTCCAATAGAGCCGGTAGTTGAAGAGGGGTTTGCCATAATGTAATCTGCAGGGGCAGATATATAATATGCGGCACTGGCAGCGGAATCCCCCATGGAAACGACAACAGGAATCCCATGCGCCTTGGCTTTCTTAATTTCTCCTACAATTTCCTGGGCTGCTGCAGGAGACCCTCCAGGACTGTTGATCCGAAGCACAATTGCTTTGACTTCTTTATCCGCTACAGCGCTGCGGATATTTTCAGAAATCTCTTCCGAGGTTGCATATCCAAGCCCTGCAGGAGCGTTTCCCGTAAACATGGTGCCCTGGACATAGATAACTGCCACCTTCTGAGAGTTTCCTAGATTTCCTCCAATACCAAAACCGTAGAGAATTGCCGCAGCACTGACCAGTATAACAGTAAGGAGGGCAAACAAGATCAGTATATAGGACATTGAGCTACGCTTTTTTTTCTGTGGAGGAAAATTTGAATTCATTTTTAAATTCTCGCTTGCAGTTTTGTTTATTTCAGGAGATTCGAAATGAGTTTCTTGATTAGCCACTTTTCCGAAACCCGGGTCATCCGAGGTAGAGCCTTCATAGGAAGAGTTGCCCCTGGAATCCTGAATGCCTTCACTAGGGATGAGGTTCTCTCTTCTATTATAAGCACTACTTTCTGAGATATCATCTCCAGATATATCCTCTGGTTTCGTGCCTTCTGGATTGATATTTTTATCGTTCATATCAGCAGGACCGTATAATTTGGATTTACCGTTTTAATCTCCGGTCTTGGGCCTTGTTGAAAATTCTAATTAACAGGGCAGGTATATTATGTAGAATCATGTAGAAGGTAACTGAAAGAAAGGTAATTTGCAGAAACCTACTGATAATGGAATCTGCTTGATGGTCTGAATTGTCGGAGTCATTATTAATCTTTCTATACATTGCATCCTTCTTTATATAGGATTATCAACTATTCCTCAAATAAGTTACATTGTAAAAACAATAAGCGAAATATATTTCAGAGTTGCAATCATCGAAGAGGATATATAAAAAATATATGGAGATAAGAATGTCAGAATCATCCAGTAAACCCGTACTTGTGACCTGTGGCCTGCCTTATGCTAACGGTACGGCCCACATCGGTCATCTCCGGACTTATGTGCCCGCTGATATCTTTGCCCGTTCCCTGCGGAAGGAAGGAAGGGAAGTTACCTTAGTCTGCGGCTCGGACACTCACGGTACCCCCATTGCAGTGAATGCCGAGGAACTTGGGATCACTCCTAAAGAGCTTGTAGAGAAATATCATAAACATTTTGACGAGACTTTCAAGCAGCTAGGAATTCACTTTGATGCTTTTGGGACAACGGATGATCCTGAAAATCACAACAGGACCCTGGATATAGTCAACAAGCTGATTGAAAAAGGTTACGTGTATCCAAAAACCATCGAAATTGCCTACTGTCCTAAATGCAACCGTTTTCTCCCTGACCGCTATGTCGAAGGGTCCTGTCCTCACTGCGGGGAAACTGCAAGAGGAGACGAATGTGACCAGGGATGCGGAAAGCATCTGGAGCCAGGAGAACTTCTGAATCCTGTCTGTACTATCTGCGGAGGGCCTGCCGAGTACCGCCATCAGGAACATTTCTTTTTCAAGCTTTCTGAGTTTAGTGATTATCTCATGGACTATCTCTCAAATGACCTTGGGGGAACCAGCAATGCCATAAACTACGCATTAGGCTGGGTAAAGCAGGGGCTTACAGACTGGTGTATCACAAGGAACCTGGAATGGGGGGTAAAATTCCCTGGACATGATGACCTCGTTGTCTATGTCTGGGTAGATGCCCCCATAGGGTACATAGCCTTTACAGAGGAATGGGCTGCAAAGGCAGGAGATTCCTGGGAAAAATATTGGAAAAATGACGGGGAAATTGTCCATTTCATAGGAGGAGACATCACCTACCATCACTGCATTTTCTGGCCTGCCATGCTTAAAGGGGCAGAGTATTCAGTGCCGACTGCTGTTGTAGCTTCAGGTATGGTCAAAATCGAAGATAAAAAATTCTCCAAAACCAGGGGTTATGTGGTTTGGGTAGGGGAAGATTACCTTGATCACGGCTTCCATCCTGACCTCCTGAGGTACTACCTGGCAAGCTATACCTCCCACACTAAGGAGCTGAATTTCTCCTGGCGGGTGCTTCAGGAAAAGATCAACACTGAACTGGTGGCAGTGTTCGGAAACTTCCTGTACCGAACAATGCTTTTTGCTTTCAAAAACTATGGAGAAGTCCCCGATGGGGAGCTCGATCCTGAAGTCAGGGACGAAATAGAAAAAGCCATAAAAGAGATAAAAGCAGCAATAGCTGAATACGAGTTCAAAAAAGCCGTTGATTCTGCAATGACTCTTGCATCTTTCGGAAACAGCTACTTCCAGTCTCATGAGCCCTGGAGCCTGATAAAAAAAGATAGAGTAGCCTGCGGAAATGTACTCTACAACTGCCTCCACCTGGCAAAAGCCCTCAGTATTATCTTTGAGCCCGTGCTCCCGCAAACTATGGAAACCGCCTGGAAAGGACTCGGGCAGGAAGGAGACCTGCATGCAGCTCAGTACAGCGAAGCTCTAGTGCCCATAAAAGCAGGCACAAAACTCGAAAAACCTGAGATTCTCTTTACCAAGCTCGAAGATGACAGGATCGGAGAGATGGAAGAGATCGCAAACCAGAGGGTAAAAGCCGCCGATGCAAAAAAAGCTGCATCAAAAGGGAATCAAAAAGAACCTGCTAAATCCGATGGAATGGGACCTGCAGAAGAGGCCGCAAAATCGGAAGAAGCAAAAGCTGAAGAAACCGAGCAAAAAGAAATCCTTCCCATGATCGAGTACAAGGACTTTGCAAAACTCGATATCAGAGTAGGAAAGGTTTTACTTGCCGAACCCATAAAGAAGTCAAACAAGCTCCTCAGGGTTGAAGTGGATATAGGAGAGGAAAAACCGAGGCAGCTTGTTGCGGGAATGGCTTCGTATTACACTCCAGACGAGCTTGTAGGAAAATATGTAATTATCCTCGCCAACCTTAAACCTGTCAAACTCTGCGGCGTTGAATCAAACGGCATGATGCTTGCAGCCGATGATTGTGCAGAAATTGTAGCAGTTCTGACCCCAGATAAAGAGATAAAACCGGGTTCCAGAATACGTTGAAAATTAAGAGTAAGCCAAAATAAATCAAGAGTAAGCCAAAATAAATCAAATTTGCCAGTTTTTTTCATGTCCGTACATAATGCGGGCATGAGAAACTTATTAAGCTGATCTTAAAGCCCTTTTTAGTATCAATCAATTAAGATTTTTCAGGGCTGTTTTCCTGATCAGAAATTTAATTGCTTACTCAAAAAATGAGATTCAAAAAAGTAAATTTTGAGTTTTGGGATCGGCTCTATGAATAAAATGGCTTTTTAGATAATTCGGTAATATCCAGTATCAACTAGCCATGGATTTCATAGCCAAGAGCTTGTTTTCCCTGACGTTAAGATAAATCTCTCAAACTCCATGGTCTGATTGGCGGTGTATGTGTATGCTATTTATTCGACGTCGTAGCCAAAATCTTCCACTTTTTCGGTAATTTCCTGTTTGCTAACCTTATCAGGATCAAAGGTTACCAGAGCAACCTTTTCTGAAAGCCTGATGTCAATATTTTCAATACCATTTACGCCCTCCAGGGCTTTACGAACATTCGCTGCACAGTTGTTACAGTCCACACCTAAAACCTTTAAAGTCTCCATTCTATTTTCTCCCTAAATTCGTAAACTCAGATCAGTAAGTTTTTATCAGCTCGTTTAGTCCTCATGTTTCACTCTCAATAATCTCATTGCGTTTAGAGTAACAAGAAGCGAGCTCCCCATATCTCCTGCAACAGCCAGCCACAACGTCAGCCAGCCCGGGATGACCAGCAGAAGAATTAATCCTTTAATTATCAAGGCAAATGCAATGTTTTGTTTGATGATGCCCAGTGTTTTCCGGCTCAATTTGATCGTGTCGGTCAGTTTTGTCAGGTCGTCAGCCATCAGGGCGATATCCGCAGTTTCCAGTGCTGTATCAGTGCCTGCAGCTCCCATTGCGATGCCGACTGTGGATATTGCCATAGCTGGGGCATCGTTGACGCCGTCTCCCACCATAGCAACCTTCCCATGCTCTAAAAGAAGGCTCTTAATCGCATCTACCTTGTCTTCAGGCAATAGGTCTGCTCGGAAATCATCGATTCCTGCTTTTGTGGCGATAGCACGAGCGGTGCTATCATTATCCCCTGTGAGCATAATGACTTTTTTAATACCGGCCTTTTTCAGTTTATTGATAGCCTGTGCGGAATTTTCCCGCAATATATCCGCCACAGCGATGAGACCCAAAATGCGTTCATCATCTCCTAGCATCATTACGGTTTTCCCTTCGTTCTGAAGACGGGAAACTTCGCCTTCTACATGTTTCAAATCTATTGCTTGTTCAGTAAAAAACCTGGAATTACCGATCTGATAAGTCTTGCCCTGAACCACCGCTTTGGCCCCTTTGCCGGGAATCGCCTCAAATTCTGATATACTGGAGATTTCGGCTCCACGTTCTTTCGCATATTTGACAATAGCCTCAGCTAGAGGATGTTCTGACCGACTTTCAATTGCCGATGCTATTGATAAGAGCTCCTGATCGGGGATGCCATCAATAGGAATGATATCAGTTACCCGGGGCTTTCCTTCAGTAAGGGTGCCGGTTTTGTCAAAGGCAACCACTGACAAAGTCCCGGCTTCTTCCAGGTACATACCTCCTTTAATGAGTACGCCGTTTTTCGCCGCGTTGCCAATCGCGGATACGATGGACACAGGTGTGGATATAACCAGTGCGCAAGGGCACGCTACCAGTAGCATAGCCAGGGCCTCGTAAAACCACTTCTCGAACGGCTGTCCGAAAAACAGTGGAGGCACCGCAGCAACCAGAGCAGCCAGGATTATGACAATAGGGGTATAATATTTCGCGAACTTATCAACAAATTGTTGAGATGGTGCTCGCTGCCCCTCTGCTTCCTCCACCATATGAATAATTCTGGATATTGTATTGTCCTTAGCCAGTTTGGTAACTTCGACCTCAAGCGAACCGCGTTCGTTGACCGTTCCTGCATATATCTCATCTCCAGGCTGTTTTTCCACCGGGATGGACTCTCCTGTGATCGGGGCCTCATTCACTGTAGAGTAGCCAGTAGATACTTTGCCATCCATAGCAATTCTTCCACCGGGACGAACAATAATGATATCCCCTACTAGGATTTCTTCTACAGGCAACGTTATTTCAGTCGTTCCTCGCCTGACCAGGGCCTCATTTGGTGTGATTTCCATTAAAGCCCGAATGGAATTACGTGTTTTATCCAGGGTATAGCCTTGCAGAGCATTTCCGAAAGAGAAAAGAAATACAACCGCTGCAGCCTCTTCAAATTCACCTATTGCGGACGCGCCGATTACCGCCATGGTCATAAGGAGATTCATGTCAAATTCCCATGCATTAATTAGCACGGAAATGCCGTTCTTAGCTGGTAGAAAGCCACCCAGAAAAATCCCGATCATGAACAGTCCATTGACTATTAACTCAGGTGCTTCCAGCTTTCCGGCAATAAGCCCAAAGATCAACATAATTAAAGAAATCACTGTGGGCCTGGAGTACTGATTTGATTTCCAGAAACTCGTCGGTTCATTCTTTATCCGAATGCCCTTGTCCACTTTCCCCGAGTAACCCATTTTTTCAATCGTTGATAGGATTTCTACCACTGGCCCACTGTGAATTACCGTCATTTTGGAAGCGCCGAAATTGACTTGGGCAGTCTCGACTCCAGGGACCTTGGCCATACGTTTTTCCAACTTAGCCGCACAGTCTGCGCAGTCCATTCCGATGATGCAAAAGTCAGTGGTTTGAGAAACCTCTGATATTTTTTGCTCGTCTTCTCGTGCCTCATAACCTAGTTTTTTAATCTTGTCTAATACCTGAGCAATACCTGTTTGCTGTGAATCATACTCTACATTGAGCCTTCCAGCTGGGAATACAATTGTAGCGTTACCAACTCCCGGCATACGTTTAACAGCTTTTTCTACTTTAGCCGCGCAATCCGGACAGTCCATGCCGATCACGAGTAGTTTGGATGATATTATTGATTCCGTTCTTTCTGGCTCCCCTGCCATAATTCACTCCTCATTCTTTTCGGCTTTATCCTCGGTAACATGATCTAGCCCTTGAGCGAATAATTTCTCAATATGATCATCAGCCAGTGAATAATACAGGATCTTGCCTTCCCTCCGGAACTTGACAAGACGCAAAGTCCGGAGAACTCTAAGCTGATGTGATACTGCCGATTCGGAAATCCCTATTACGGCGGTAAGGTCACAAACACAAAGTTCTCTGGTCATTAAGGAAAAAAGGATCTTTACTCTTGTAGGATCTCCCAGGGCCTTGAACAGTTCTGCCAGTGAAACAGCTACATCTTCGCCAAATAGAGCCTGACGTACTGCTTTTACCGCTTCATCGTGTATACAGTTAATCTCACACCTATCCAGTTCAACCACAGTTAACCCTCTTATCGGAATAATTTTTAAACAACGTTATATATGAACATCTGTTCATATGTACTTATCAAAAAAACAACTCAAACATTATTAAAGCTTTTGCTTTGATTGCAGAAGTGTTATTTAGATAACTTAATACAGCTCTGAAAATGACTTGAAATTATTAGGCGGAATATTTAATGATCCACTTTTATAAAAATTATTTTCCTCATCAATCTACACCCTGTATGTCATATCCTGAAATTATTTCCCAGATTCAAAATCATTGAGGAGTTCAATACACGATACAATAGCATGAGGCGCAAAAGATTAAGCGTTGAGGGCATTTTAATTCCTTTATGATACTACGAAATGATCCTATAAAATGAAGCAAATTTGAAGATGAAGTAGAATATAAGGTCGAATGTATCAGATATACAACTGCAATAAAATAAATTTAAAAAGCGAAATGATTGGGATAGAACACTTTACTTTTTTAATAATAAGTCAGTAATTTGTTGAACCGCTTTTTTCTCTCTTTTTATAAACATTCTTTTTATTTAAATAGTTTTTAAAATAAGAAACACGTTCTAAAAATCGAGTTTTTTGAAGGGAGAAAGAGAAATGAGACATAAGGAAAAGCTTTGTTCAATAGCTATAGCCTCAGCAGCTATGGTTTTATTTTTAATTCTGGTTTCATCTACAGCGTCGGCATCTATTACTGAAAAGTGGATAACCAATCATGGAACAGCATCAAATCCTGCAATCTACGGTAACACAATAGTGTGGCAGGATAGTCGCAATGGAAACTGGGATATCTACATACAGGATCTCTCAAATAAAAAGCAAATTCACACCACAAATCCAGCATATCAAACAGATCCTGCTATCTACGGGAACACCGTTGTATGGGCAGATGGCTTTGATATTTACATGCAAGATCTCTCCACAAAAAAACAAACTCGGATCACCACGAGCGGAGTAGCATCGGTGCCTGATATCTATGGAAACAGGATAGTGTATGACAAATCTGCTGCTAATGATAATGAAAGTTGGCATGAACTCTACATGTATGATCTCTCAACCAAAAAGGAAACTCAAATACCAACAATAAAATCATCAAATTCGCCTGCCATCTATGGTAATAGTATAGTGTGGTTGGACTTTGACTTGTTCAACGGCGGAGATTACTATATTTGCATGTACGACCTTTCCACCAAAAAGCGAACTCAAATCACTAAAGGCGACCGGGGATCAGACGTAATTGGTATGCCTGATATTTACGGTAACAGAATAGTTTATGATGCATATCGCAATAAAAACTGGGATATTTACATGTATGATCTTTCCACTAAGAAGGAGACCCGGATCACAACAAATAAATCAGATTCAGTAGGATCTGTTATCTACGGTAATACTATAGTATGGCAGGATAATCGAAATGGAAATTGGGATATTTATGCATACGATCTTGTTACCCATCAACAAATACATACTGCCGATAAGTCAATCCAGATTGAACCTGCCATATTCAATAACAAAATCGTGTGGACAGATTATCGCAATGGACAGGATAAGCCTGATATCTACATGGGTACCATTAGTTTCCTTCCAGTTGCTGCTTTTACTGCATCTCCGACCACTGGACCCCATTCTTTAAATGTTCAATTTACTGATAAGAGTACAGATGCATATTATTGGTCCTGGGATTTTGGAGATAAAAGTACCTCAACATTACAGAGTCCTGTTCACAAATATACAAAAGCAGGAAAGTACACTGTTACCTTGAAAGTAAAGAATGCGGCAGGTAGTAACACTGTTAAGAAGACTAACTATATCACAGTAAAGTAATTGAACATTCTGAGTTGAAAAACAATAAAATGTCAAGTAAAAGTGGAGTAGGGTTTTATTAAGCAATCAAACTAATTTGACAATATCAAGTTAAGTTAGTTTGATAAATAAACTAAAATTTGCCAGTTGTTTCGTGTCCGCATTATAACGGGCATGAGCAACAGGGTAAATAAATTTTGAAAAACAGCTAGAGCCACCAATTGAATGCATTAAATATTGTTCTTTTCCAGCACCATTTCAAGATAAGAAATCCGGATTGAGTCTTTTTCTCCGGCTCCAAACTGTTTTAGTAATTCGAATAACTTTCCTCTTGAAATTTCGAGGTCTTTTTCGTTTTCAGCTACGATTTCGACTTCTAAAAATTCTCCGAGATCTTCGACTGCGTCAAGGCAGACAGTTATCTCTCCTGCCCTGAAGACTTCCCTTATTTTGCGGACTATCCCGGCTTCCGAAAACCCAAGGGCATGAAGTACCCTTGTGGTAGTGACCTCATCCACAGGAGTTTCGAGTTCTTCCCGGGTTTTGGAGACGCCATCGAGTTTAGGGCCTTTGTAAGTCAACACAGCTTGACCGTCCAGGGAGCGAATCCTGAGCGCCTCGTCGGTTTTTGCAAAATCTCTGTGAGGAGCTGCAAAATAAGTATCTGACTGATTCTCAACCCTGACTTTAACTGCCCCTATTTTCTTAAGGATGGAGCGGGCCTTCTCATGATCCGCTCTGATCTTGACTTCCACTTCAATCATAGTTTTCAGACATCTCCAGTTCAATCCGGTTAAAGGGGGGAAATCCTCACTTTACCAATCTATTAACAGAATCCGGAAAATCCGGAGCCTGTCAGGTATCTGCAGGGGTGAATTTGGTGCCGTAGTATATCATGCCGCGGTCGCCGCCTTCCCCTAGCTTGCGGAAAATGGATTTAACCCGCATTCCTATATGCATCTTTTCGGGATCGCCTACAACCTGGGAAGTCAGGCTGGGCCCTTCATCCAGCTTGATTATTGCAAGGGTATATGGGGCCTGGCTTTCAAAACCTTCTGCAGCTGTGTGGATTAATGTATAGGTTACGATTTCGCCAGTGCCTTTAAACTTAAAGGGTTCAATCTGGCCCGACCGCCTGCAGTTTACGCAAACATTGCGCGGGGGATAGAAATATTCCCCGCATTCTTTACAGCGGGTGCCTTCAAGGTTATACCTGCTGCCGAGATTTCTCCAGAATCTTGGAACGGAAGACATCCGATATCACCTCTCCCTCGAGAAAATATGTATTACTGCTGTTGCTCCTGACCCTCCTACATTATGGGTCATTCCGTACTTTGCGCCTGCTACCTGGCGTTTACCTGCGTCTCCACGCAACTGGGTTACGACTTCCACTGCCTGCTTTATGCCTGTTGCTCCTACAGGATGCCCGCAGGCTTTGAGGCCACCAGACGTGTTGACAGGAATCCTGCCTCCGATTGCAGTTTCTCCGTTTGCTGTGACAATTCCGCCTTTCCCTTTCTCTGCAAAGCCGAGGTCTTCAATAGCGCAGATCTCGGCAATCGTAAAGCAGTCGTGTACTTCAACAAGGTCGATGTCTTTAGGCTTCAATTTTGCCATGGAATATGCCCGCTTTGCAGCGACTACGGTTGCATCCAGGGTTGTTATATCCCGTCGGTCATGGAGCGCAATCGTGTCACTTGCCTGGGCTGTTGCCTTGATATAAATGGGGGTATCAGTGTATTTGTGGGCAATATCTGCAGGAGCAAGCACAAGGGCTGAAGCGCCATCTGTTATTGGAGAACAGTCAAAAATATGCAGAGGATCTGCAACCATTATGGAGTTCAAAACATCGTCCACGGTAATTATGTTTTTATATTGAGCAATGGGGTTAAAGGATCCGTTTTTATGGTTTTTTACGGCAACCTCTGCAAGCTGTTCGCTGGTAGTTCCGTACCTGTGCATATGCAGTTTTGCAATCATTGCATACAGGCCAGGAAAAGTTGCTCCTGCCATACCTTCCCATTCCCGGTCAGCTGCTGCTGCAAGAGCGGAAGATGCTTCTTCAGACCCGACATCAGTCATTTTTTCTGCCCCTGCTGCAACCACGATATCACTATAACCAGATGCTACAGACATGATAGCCTGACGCAGTGCAAGCCCACCCGACGCACAGGCAGCCTCTACTCTGGTAGCCGGAATATGCAGGTTCTTGGAAAGCCCGGAATAATCCGCAATAAGAGCTCCTATATGTTCCTGGTCAACAAAGCGGCCGCCGCTCATGTTCCCTACATAGAGAGCATCGATTTCTTTTCCGCTAGCACCTGCATCTTCGATTGCTCCTATTCCGGCTTCTACAACTATATCCCTCAAGGATTCTTCCCAGAGTTCTCCAAATTTGGTGTTCTTTACTCCGATAATTGCTACGTCTCTCATAATATTCACTCCGTTTTCAGGCCAGGCGGATCTTGCCTTTATGCCTGGCATACCTTGCGTAGTCGATGTATATGGGATCTTTAATCAATTCGGAAACAGTCGGAGCCTTGTTTCGGATTTCCTCGATCCTATCTGTAACTGTTATGCTAAAAGCGTCGGATCCTGCTCCGGACCCGAAAGCAGTTGCAAAAATTCTATCCCCTGGCTTTGCCTGATCAAGAGTTGCGGCAATCCCCATAAGGCAGGAACCTGAATATGTATTCCCAATCTTCTGAACCACAAGTCCGGGAGTAATCTGGGCTTTGGTGAAACCAAGCATTTTTGCAGCTTTGCTCGGGAACTTCCCGTTTGGCTGGTGGAAGACTGCATAATCATAATCTTCGGGCTTCGTCCCGATTTTTTTTAGAAGGCCTTTTGCACCGTTAATTACGTGCTTGAAGTAGCCTGGCTCTCCCGTAAAGCGACCCCCGTGCTCAGGATAGGGCATTCCTTCTCTTCGCCAGAAGTCGGGGGTATCGGTTGTATAGGAATAAGTATCCTCGATGATTGCGGCAAGCTCGGATTCTTTTCTTCCGATGAGGCAAGCAACTCCGCCTGCAGCTGCAGTGTACTCAAGGGCATCACTTGGGGCTCCCTGGGATACATCTGCTCCGATAGCCATACCCAGATCAACCATCCCTGAGCCCACTAATCCCATACAGGCCTGAACTGCGGCTGTTCCTGCCTTGCAGGCGAACTCAAAGTCAGCGGCAGTCATTTCTGGGGTTGCTCCTATGGCCTGGGCAACAATCGTACTTGTCGGCTTTACGGCGTAGGGATGACTCTCCGAACCAGTATATACCGCCCCGATTCTTTTAGGGTTGACCCCGCTTCTTGCCATTGCATATCTTGCAGCTTCCACGGCTATTGTTGCTGCATCTTCATCGACATCAGGCACGGACTTTTCATATACCATAAGGCCATTTTTAAGAGCCTCAGCATCGTCACCCCAGAGCCGGGCAATTTCCTCAATTTTTATACGGTATCTGGGAACATAAGCGCCATAAGATACGATTCCAATAGTCATGTTTTCACCTGTTTTTGATTGTTTAAGGCATCAATTCTAGTGAGTTCATTCTCTCGCATAGTATTGACTGTATTTTCTAAGTAGCTGGACAACCTGATCGAGATCCATTGTAGTTGTGACTAGGGGTATACGGTCAACTTCCGCCATCTTGACTACAACAGGCTCTACGTCTTCTTTTCGGAGTCCATGTAGTACCACAGCCCCGGGTTTGAGATTAGTGACCCGAATGGCTACCATTGGGGATTTTCCGGAGCTAACCTTAGTAAAGAGCATAGCTCTGTCCGTACTCCAACCATAAAGCTTCTGGAACTCATGTGAAGAAAGTTCCAGGATGGCTCTCTGGCTGTCAATAACTGAGAAGCCATAAAGAGGCTTCTCAACTCCTTTGTAGATAACATCTCCTTCTATAAGGTTGACTAATTTTGCAAGTTGTATTGGGAGGGTATACTCATATGTAGAGTAGATGGATTTTGTGCTACTTTCGGCGTTAAGTATTGACTCGTAAGCGTGAATTTTCTTGCTTCCCCGGTCCGTATCAATTTCAAGAAGAGACTCCACAATCTTCTTGATTATCAGTGTTCCTGGAGACTTTCGTCTCCCACTTTCATAGTCGCTGATAACAGAGGGGGATACCTTAAGGTAATTTGCAATATCTGTCTGGGATATCTCAAAGTTTAACCTCCACTTTTTCAGTGACTCTCCCGGCTTTTCTGAAAGAGTGATATCGCCAGCCATTTTTTCCGCTAAACGATTGCGCAGATTTTCTGAGGATTCATTGGATGTCATGACTCACGTATCTAAGAGGGATCATTACCTTATATATCTAACGAATACGAGTTCGTCGATTGTCGCAGAACTTCCTCTATCGACTTATTTTGAGGTCTTGCTCAAAAAATTTATAATGTTTGTAAATGAATTTAGTATCTGATGTTCACCGAGCCGCAGAATCCGGGAATTACTGTCTCAGACATTCTTCTGTATATCAATTGCCCGAGAAAGGCATACTTTGTCAGCCGGGGATTTGAGTTGTTTCCAGAGGTAAACGTGTCAAGGCTTGAAAGAATGCTTCTGAAAGAACTTTCCCTGACCTACCCTGAAATTATAAAACAGTGTTCGTTAAACGCCGATAACCTGTGTAAAGAGCTTGAAGTTACCCTTGCTCAGATATGTATCGATCTACCGCTTCTGTTTCCCAGGGAACTTGCAGGTGTTGGGAGGGGAATTTGTGATGAGGCTGAGGCACGGGCAAGAGCTAAAATCCCCGAAATCGCAACTAACCTTCTCAGGGCAGTTGAAGAATACGGGAAAGAGCCTATGCTTGCGGCACTCACACCTATTAAAACAGAGCCATTTCTTTCTTCGGAAAAACTAAACCTGAAAGGTGTTCCCTCCAAACTGGTTTGTTTCGAAGGTGCGCAGGTCCCTTCAATCTTAAAGCCCGGAAACTGCCCTGATCAGGGCGTATGGGCTTCTGACCGTCTACATGCCGCAGCTCTTGTCCTTCTTCTTGAAGCCGGGGATGGGAAAGAAGTGCCCTTTGCCTTTGTGGAATATGTAAGTTTTGGCCTTCTGAGGAAAGTAATCATTCGAAGTTCAGATAGAAGAGAAGTTATCCAGATTTGCAGACGCGTAGAGAAAATAAAAGCCGGACTCATGCCCGAGAGAGAAGAGGAAAAGTTCTGCAAAGAATGTAACTTCGTGGAACAGTGTACTTCAGAGCCATCCCTAATGTCGAAATTTTTCTAAACAGGGACTGAATAAGAAAAAACGACAATATAAAGGAAAAGATTACCATAACTAGAAAAAAGAGGAGGAATGAAAAAGGCAATTACTGGGGCACTATGGGGTAAACTATCAAGACAATATGGGTAAACTATCAAGACAATATGGGGTAAACTATCAAGACAATATGGGGTAAACTATCAAGACAATATGGGGTAAACTATCAAGACGATATGGGTAAACTATCAAGGCACTAAAAATCCAGGATTCAAGCTTCTTTTTATGAAGATTAAATACTCAGCGCAAAACCTCTATCTTGAAGCCTCTTTTTGAGCCCACTGCAGCATTGTACAGGCCAGCTGCGATACGTCCTATAAAATAACCAGAGACCCCATAAAATACAGGTAGACTGAGTACAGCCCATTTCCCGAAAATCAAGGAAAATATCCCATATTTTTTTGGCATCGAAAATCCCATAAAAGCAGCGATTGTTGTGAATAGCCCGAAAACGAGACCCATTGTTCCGTAAAGGATTGTAAGGAGTTTTCCGAATGCAACAGAATCTATTTCTTTTATAACTAACACGAATTTCCCCCTATACATCATATTATCATTTTGTGTATATAATTATGCTACTGTTTTTCTTAATTATACTATATTCTTGAGCTGTATCCGCAAGATAAACACTGACGAAGTCACATGTACTCAGAAATCGCACCCCTTGTCAAGGTCGATGGAAGACCGATCGGAGACGGAAAGCTAGCCCGTTTACCAAGAAGGTGGCCAAAGCTTTCAAAAAAGTCACTGCAAACAACGGGGCTTCAATCACAGTATGCCTGAAATGTGAAAAAGAATACCTAAAAACAGCATGGGTGCTTGGGGATCGAAAATATAAGCGGATGGGGGTTATGTGCCCGAATCCAGCTTGTGATTATATTATCAAATATTTTGTCTAATTGGAAGACATGGAAGACGGCACAGAGGAGGAATAAACATCAATGGGACCTCTCTATTAAACATGCACAATGCGTCTTGTGTATCTGGATTACATGTACGCATTGATCGAAAATCAAAGTGGGGAAACCCTTTTAAAATGGATTCCGAGAAGGACAGATTAACAGTTATCTGGAAATATGTTTTCTATATCCTTGAAAAGAATAGGCTTTTGGAGGATATTGGATTCCTAGATAATAAGATTCTTGCATGTTGGTGTTCTCCTTCTCCTTGTCATGGAAACGTCTTAATCTATCTGGCTGAAAGACCGGAGATAGTTAAGGGATATAAAGAAGGAAAGATAAAAGCTAGACGTATAGCAACTGATATTTTTAATTTAAATGGGTGGAATATCCCGGAAGAGAGAAAACAGGCCAATTTATTTAAATTCTAAATCAACAGTAATTTCTTCTTTCCTTTTTGTGACAGAAAAGTGAGCATGGCAGCCTCCAGATCAGCTGGATATCTGACTATAATCAATACTTGTGACTTTTCCTAATTAAGATAATGATTAATAATTATAACAATGTATTTATACTTTCATATTGTTATTAGTAACTATAAGTTTTGATCGGAGTACCTAAAAGTGGAAGCAACCAGGTCAATATCTGTTTCTAACTCAGTTATTGGAAGGTTGAACTCTCATAAAGTGCATCTTCGAGTCGTTTAATGAGTTAATTGGAAGGATTTTGGATGAATACGAGGAAATAAAATTCAAATAAGGAATTGAAATATATAAATTGGTCTGATTTTTATTTAATATTATCTCCTTTTTTTATTTCTTACTTTTTCCGAAAATCTGATATGTTGCACTCCTATATTGCGATTTAAAGAAATTAAATATGAAAGTGTATGAGTCTCGAGGGATAGAAGAATACTGAATTCTTAAAATGGATGATTTAAAATGTGCGATTCGGATAATTTTGCTTATATAATGGAAAGAAAAAGCGACGAACATAAAAAAACAGTTGAATATTATAGTTCGGAATTGAAGAATAAAGGAAAGAATAAGGGAAAAGGGATTTTTTTTGAGAGGGGATGAAAGGAAAAGTTATATTATTTTCAAATCTCCTTTTTCATTACTTTTTTAACAGGGAAGTTCTTATACATTTATGTTGAATATATAATCCACTTTCTGCAGATGTCCGTTCAATTTTCACAATTTTTTCTGCGATCGTTTTTTCTGAAAACGGCCTTGCTTATTCAACATGTGTTTTTGAAATATCTTACACTTTTTGTTCATGTACCTTTAACACCGATTTTCGTCAAGTGTTTATGTCCCTTAATTGAACCATGCTCAAGATATCCAATCAAATCGAAGTCCATTTGTCATCGGTTAACGAATTTTATGCACAACTTCGAATACCACGTATAGTGATTTTCCGACTTGAATGTTGAGATTTTAGCATAAAAAATAACACTTTCATGCATTTTATCTCTTAACCGAATACAAATGAATCGAAGTCTCTTGTTGCTAACTATGGTATTGGATACGATTTCTGAAAAATCTCATTCGATTTTAAAACAGGTGTT
>MDTP02000093.1 GCA_001714685.2 Methanosarcina sp. Ant1
ATTATATTTTACCTGTGATTGTATCAATGATTTTTTAGAAAGATTTTAAGAAATTTGCTTTTACCTTCGAATTTTAAGAGGATACCTTTTTAAAATCATGAAAATATATTATCTCATTTATGACCATTTCTGAACATTGAACTTATGAAAAATATGGTGGATTTTGAGAACTAACAAAGTGCGGGTGACTTTACAACAAAGCCATTCATTATTTCAATATGTTTAAATAACAAAAAGCGATAATGTACACTGCTAACAGGTATCATGTTAGCGATTATCACAATATTGAGCTACCCCTAAACTTAGATATGCTTCCACTACCTTGTATTTTGAATAACAGATCAAGTTCCCGATCATGAAAATGACCCTGAAAACTCTTATTGATTAAGAATTAAATATCTAACCCAAAAATTCAATATTTAAAGGAACATCTCTATGGCCAGAACTTATAACAGATGGTTTTATGTTGCTATCGGTATAGTGTTATTTTTATTTCTTGGACTGCTTTATGCTTGGTCTTTGTTTATTGCGCCGCTTGAAAAGGACTTCGGATGGACCCGCGCACAGACATCTCTTATATTCACAATTTCGATTATATTTTTCTGTCTGGGCGGTATCGCAGGAGGCTTTATTACAGGTAGAAAGTCCCCAGGTTTTACGATCTTGATTTCAGCCATTTTATTATTGTGCGGCTTTGCTGCTTCTTCACAGATAAACAGTCTTATAGGAATTTATATCACATATGGTGTCATAAGCGGCTTCGGCATTGGTCTTAGCTATAATGCGGTCATAAGCACAGTGACAAGATGGTTTCCGGAAAAGCCGGGTGCTATTTCCGGTTTTCTTCTTATGGGCTTCGGTCTCGGCGCTATGCTGCTGGGCTCTACCGCAAATACGCTTATTAAAGCAATAGGCTGGCGCGAAACCTTTTTAGTCCTCGGTGTTGCCTTTGGAATAGTAGTTTTTATAGGCTCCAGATTATTAGTTCTCCCGCCTTCTGATTATGTTTTTCCAAAAGCCGTTGCCAGGGCAAAAGGTGCTGACATTGTGGGTATGGAAATAGATTCTTCTCTAATGTTAAAAAGACCCACTTTCTGGAAATATCTAGTTTGGAGTGTTTTATCAACAGCAATGGGGCTTGCCCTGATCGGGCACGCCGCTCCTTTTGCAATTGATCTTAATGGCAAAGAGTGGGTCGCCCTCGTCGTCGGTCTGTTTTCGGTTTTCAACGGCTTAGGACGGGTGTCCCTTGGTGCAATTTGCGACAGGATAGGCTTAAAAAAGACGATGACTATAATCAATACAACTTATCTTACCGCTATCGCATTATTAATCGCTGCGGCCGTTTCAAAAAGCATTCCTCTTCTTCTTGTCGGGTTTATGGTTACCGGTCTCTCTTATGGCGGTGTCCCCACAATGAATACCGTATTTGCAAATAGCTTCTATGGAAAAAAATATTTCCCGCAAAATTTGGGCTTAGTAAATACCAGCCTTATTGGCGCGGCAATTCTCGGCCCTTATGTAGCCGGCACGCTCCGTACCGCTAGCGGTTCATATTTATCAACCTTATATGCGATGGCCATTCTCGCCATTATCGCCTTTGTTGTAAACTTCCTTATCAAGAGGCCTTAACTTATGTGATAATTCAAAAGGGAGGTGTATCGGAACTCTAGTTTCGGAGCCCTCCTTTATATTTATTACTATTCAGCGTACCCAAGTCGTTTATTGGTTTTGACTTAGAGTTATAATAAATTGTAATTACCAACCATTGAAAGGCTAAGTAATTGCATTTATTTCATTTTCCTCTACGTTTTTTCTTTTTTTAGTAGTAGGCTTGGTGTTTCAAAAACGATGAAATCGGACCTTTTGAAATTTATAAGGGCTTCTCTATTGAGATAAAGCCAGAGGATAAACTACTTGTGTGGCAGATTCGAGAGGCATGTTGTCCTCTCTAGGGCTTCTATGCTGGAAAGGATTAACTATCATCTTGCATTTACAGGAGCCTGAAGAAGCTGAGAAAGGCGCAGAAAAAAAAGAAAAATTAAAGAAGCTCAAAGGGAATTGGGTAGAAAGCAGGAACACCGTCACAGGCTGACAGAGCGAATTATAGCCTCACAGTAAAAACCAACAATTCTGAAACTAGACAAGGTTTAATTTGAGTTTATAGTTTTGGGGTAAATACTAGTGCTTCGATTCCAAAATAGACGCATAATTCTGTCTTCAGTGTTTTCAGGCGGTTCTCAATCTCATTTTTGTAAATTCGTCCTCTTGAGCGAAGCGAAAAGGACCTCGTGCTCCCGAAGCGAAACTCGGGAAGCGAAACTCGGGTAAGTATCTTTCAAGGATATAAACAAATGAAAATATTTGCCGCTTTCTTTCTTTTTCTTTTTTTATTGCCAGGGATAGCGGGAGCAGCAGACCAAAACGACATTAACCAAAAACTTCAGCAGGGAGGTATAATTCACCTTCCAGCTGGAACTTATGTTTTGACAGATTCAATAATTCTTCAATCTAACACTATTCTAGAAGGTGAACCCGGAACTATAATCACAATTCCAGATCATGCCGGATGGCCTGAATGGAAACCGTTAATCTCAGGAACTGGCGTTCAAAACGTCACAATTAGAGATTTAGAGATCAATGCAAACAGTGACGGAAATTCAGAAACTCCGCACGGTGCCGGATTCTACAACTGCATCCATGTGATTGATTGCGATAACATACAGGTGTATAACTGCACTTTTCACGATAGTTTAGGAGATGGCCTGAGAACTAAAACAAGTACAAACATTAAATTTTATAGTAATCTTGTTTACAGACTCGGACATGAAGGCTTCTTTGGTATAGATAGTCAGAATATCGAATGTTTCAATAATCGAATAACCACAAGAACAGATGGTGCCCTGAGGATATGGAACTCTGCACAGGTCAGATTTCATGACAATATTATAGATGCTCAATTGGATGCTCGTGGAGGTAACCCTGGCATCCAGATCGAAGATTCCAAAGGCGTTGTAAATGAAGTGGAAATCTATAACAATATCCTCATTAGAACATGGGGAGCAGGTATTTGGTTAATTGCCTATGATGCAGGAGTTTCAAACAATCAGGGGATTCTAATTCATCATAATTTGTTCTATGAAGTAGGGCAGAGTTATAATATTCCATACACAGGAGGAATAGTTAATGACGGAATCAAAAAGGAACTCAGATTTATAACAATGTCTTTGATGGGGCTAAAAATAACGCCTTTAGAAATCAAGCTGGAGGACAAGGCACAACAATAAAAAACAATATTATTTCAAATACTGTTGAGCATACTGTTATTTCTCAGACAGGTACGGGGTATGGAATTGCCGATCTTGTGGGGGCAGGCCTTTCTATAACCGGCAATTGTTTTTACAATAATCACAATGGGAATTTGTATCAAACGACTTCTTTTAATGATGATTTGGCAGATCCTAAAACTCATCAGACTTCTTCAGGTTGGACCTGGACAGGCTCAACCTGGACATGTGAATTTGTAAAACCAATGGACTTAGGCACTATTCCACTCACTACAACCATTGTCCTTACAATAATCAAAATAGTAATTTATATAAAACGACTTTTTGGAGGCTTGTTGATTACCTGTGTAATATTCTTAGGACTTATGCACCTGAGAAGTGGAATCAATCGCAATTGAATCTGTCATAAATATAATGATTTAACAGCCCGAAGTTTCATGTTACGGTTTTCTCAGTTCAACTGCGTAAGTCTAGGATTGAAAGTGCTTTGAACAAAATATCAGAAGCTCACTGAGAGCTTATCGATTATTATCTTTTCTGACTGGCAGCGTCTGCCCTCCGTGAGGCATAAGGTGAATCTTTGCATCAGGGTTTTCGGAAAGGACTGTAGAAAGGGCTTCCTTCAAACTCGGCACCGGAGTAAAGAATGCATCTCTAGTTTGTTCCTCCGGGAGCTTTGATACCAGGTAGAGCTTGAATTTTTTTGCAATTTTTGCAACGATTGCACTCTTATGCCCTCCGAACTCAAAACAATTCTTGAAACGCGCGATTGCATCATCAGGACTCCGACATTCTTTATTCCAGCACTCATAGACCTGGTTTCCTATCCCTTCTGCACATTCGGCCACAAGGATAATGAAGCCGCCTTCCTTTACTGCCTGGGTTGCATTGTCAAGAGCCTTGTTTGCCTGGAAAAGGTTTACATCCTTCGGAAAGCCGCCGCAGGAAACTATAACCGCATCAGCGGGTTCCACAGGTACCTTGTACATGGAATCCACAACCTCGGTTCCTTTCCTGTGAGCCTCGATAAAGTCTCCTGCAACGGCAGCAACTATCTCCTTTTTGCTATCAAGCACCACATTCAGGATAAAGTCAAGGCCGAATATTTTTGCGGCTTCTTCCATATCCTGCCTGACAGCACCGTCAACTCTTCCGGAAACAGCTTTTTCGTCAAACATCATTTTATGATTTGTGATTACTGATTCTTGCGAACTTACACCCGGAAGCACCGACTTCGCCCCTCCGCTGTACCCTGCGTAATAATGAAATTCGATGCTTCCGGTCCCTACAACTATATCTGCGTCCACAACGTCTTCAAGGATTTCTATAGGGGTTCCAAGGGAGGTTACACCAATACTTTTGCATCTGCGGGTATCATGCTGGATGCAGCGGATCTTTTTGTATATTTCCTCTCCGACCAGCCTTTCTGATTCCTCTTCGGTCTGCTGGCGGTGAAGCCCAAGGGCAAACACAATAGTAATATTCTCATCCTTTGTCCCACCAAGATAAAGTTCTTCAAGCAAAGGAGGAAGGATCTTTGCAGTCGGTGTCGGCCTGGTTACATCGCTTACGATGATTACAACCTTCGAATCGGGGTTTACAATCTCGGAAAGGCGCCTGCTATTTATGGGATTTTCAAGCGCTCTTTTGACCAGAAGAGTCGCTTCTTCTTTTTTTTCAGGTTCCGAAGGCAGGATAATGCTGGAAATATTTCTCTCAGGGATATCCAGCTCAAGTGCTGTGCTTCCAAAAGCGAGTGGTATTTTTTTTATGTTTGCAGTCATGTTTACGCCGATATTTTCATCTTGATACTGTAAAATTATAGGTAAAATTATAGGTAAAATTACAGATATAATTACAGATATAATTATATAAATATACTTTAAGGCAGTTCAAACCTGCGCTTTAGCCTTAATTCAATCATTGATCAGATGTACTGGCTCCAATATTTACTGATTTCGCCTTCCTTACGTGATTTATTTTTCACTTTCTACTTTTTATCTATAGCTATTTTCTGATCTTTTACAGGCAGGGTCCATCCTCCATTGGGCATAACATGAATTTTAGCCTCAGGGTTTTCGGAAAGAATCAATTCAAGTGCTTCTTCTATGCTTTTTACGGGGATGAAGAAGGCGTTTCTGCTTTCCGCTTCAGGAAGCTTTGAGACAAGATAAAGTTTGAACTCCTTTGCAGCCCTCCCGACGATAGCAGCTTTATGCCCACCGAACTCAAAAAATTCCCTGAATTTCGCTACCGCCTCATCAGGAGTTTCACATTCTCTATTCCAGCGCTCATAGACCTGATCTCCGATTCCTTCAGCGCATTCAGCCACCAGAACTATCGAACCTCCTTTTTTTACGGCAGGAATTGCATTTTCAAGGGACTTTGTCGCCTGGTACAGATTGATATCTTTTGGATAACCCCCAGAGGAAACGACTACAGAATCCGCAGGTTCTACAGGCACCTTATACATTGCATCCACATACTCTGCACCTTTCCTGTGAGCCTCGATGAAATCGCCTGCAACAGCAGCAACTATCTCCTTTTTGCTGTCGATCACGACATTGAGTATAAAACGAAGGCCTGCAATCCTTGCAGCTTCCTCGATATTCTGTCTCGCTGGACTGTCGGCTCTGCCTGAAAGAGAGGCGTCTTCAAAGAGCTTGCTATAAAAACCATGATAAGAAAGTATGGCTTTTTCGGAACTGACTCCTGGAAGGATAGACTTTCCTCCTCCTCCATACCCGGCATAATAGTGAAATTCCAATGTCCCTGTGCTTATGATCAGGTCGGAGTCAAGTACTTCTTCAAAGACCTCAACAGGTGTTCCGAAACTTGTCTCTCCAAGAAGCCTGCACCTTTCCCTGTCATGCTGAATGCATCTTATGCTTTCGAAGACTTCTTTCCCTACAAGCCGTCGGCATTCTTCTTCAGTCTGCAAGCGGTGAAGCCCAAGAGCAAACACAATAGTAATATTCTCATCCTTTGCCCCACCAAGATAAAGTTCTTCAAGCAAAGGAGGAAGGATCTTTGCAGTAGGAGTCGGCCTGGTTACATCGCTTACGATAATTACAACCTTCGAATCAGGGTTTACAATCTCGGAAAGGCGCCTGCTATTTATGGGATTTTCAAGCGCTCTTTTGACCAGAAGAGTCGCTTCTTCTTTTTTTTCAGGTTCCGAAGGCAGGATAATGCTGGAAATATTTTTCTCCGGGATATCCAGCTCAAGTGCCGTGCTTCCAAAAGCAAGTGGTATTTTTTTTGTGTTTGCAGTCATGTTTACGCCGGCGTTTTCATCTTGGTACTGTAAAATTATAGGTATAACTATAATGTATACTTTAAGGCAGTTCAAACCTGCGCTTTGGCCTTAATTCAATCATTGATCAGATGTACTGGCTCCAATATTTACTGATTTTGCCTTCCTTACATGATTTATTTTTCACTTTCTACTTTTTATCTCTAGCTATTTTCTGATCTTTTACAGGCAGGGTCCACCCTCCATTGGGCATAACATGAATTTTAGCCTCAGGGTTTTCGGAAAGAATCATTTCAAGTGCTTCTTCTATGCTTTTTACGGGGATGAAGAAGGCGTTTCTGCTTTCCGCTTCAGGAAGCTTTGAGACAAGATAAAGTTTGAACTCCTTTGCAGCCCTCCCGACGATAGCAGCTTTATGCCCACCGAACTCAAAAAATTCCCTGAATTTCGCTACCGCCTCATCAGGAGTTTCACATTCTCTATTCCAGCGCTCATAGACCTGATCTCCGATTCCTTCAGCGCATTCAGCCACCAGAACTATCGAACCTCCTTTTTTTACGGCAGGAATTGCATTTTCAAGGGACTTTGTCGCCTGGTACAGATTGATATCTTTTGGATAACCCCCAGAGGAAACGACTACAGAATCCGCAGGTTCTACAGGCACCTTATACATTGCATCCACATACTCTGCACCTTTCCTGTGAGCCTCGATGAAATCGCCTGCAACAGCAGCAACTATCTCCTTTTTGCTGTCGATCACGACATTGAGTATAAAACCAAGGCCTGCAATCCTTGCAGCTTCCTCAATATTCTGTCTTGCTGGACTGTCGGCTCTGCCTGAAAGAGAGGTACCTTCAAAGAGTTTGCTATAAAAGCTATGGAACGATATTATAGCTTTTTCCGAACTGACTCCTGGAAGGATGGCTTTTCCTCCTCCTCCATACCCTGCATAATAGTGAAATTCCAATGTTCCTGTGCTTATGATCAGGTCGGAGTCAAGTACTTCTTTAAAGACCTCAACAGGCGTTCCGAAACTCGTCTCCCCAAGAAGCTTGCACCTTTCCCTGTCATGCTGAATGCACCGTATGCTTTCGTAGACTTCTTTCCCTACAAGCCGTCGGCATTCTTCTTCAGTCTGCAGGCGATGAAGCCCAAGGGCAAACACAATAGTAATATTCTCATCCTCTGCCCCACCAAGATAAAGCTCTTCAAGCAGAGGAGGAAGGATCTTTTCAGTAGGAGTCGGCCGGGTTACATCGCTTACGATGATTGCAACCTTCGAATCAGGGTTTACAATCTCGGAAAGGCGCCTGCTTTTTATAGGATTTTCAAGCGCCTTTTGGATCAAAAAAGAGGGATCTTCCTTTATTTCAGGTTCCGAAGGCAGGATAACACTGGACATATTTTTTTCAGGAATACTCAACTCAAAAATCCCGCTTCCGTAAGCTATTGGAATCGTTTTTATATTTGTAGTCATGCTAATTCCGATGTGTTCGGATTAATGCTATAAAATCGTATAGGTTAACAATAATAAAACTATATTTTAAAAATAATTGAAAGCTGTGCTTAGCTCCGGTTCAAACTTTTCCGAATGGCGGTATTAAGCATTAAATGGTAAATATTAGTTTTTTTGTATTGGAGCATGCGCTTTCTATTTCCCAACTATGGTAAGTCCTAAAAATGTAAATATTTCCTGCACTGACTTATACGTATCTGCAAACATGCTTGATGATGCGGATACATTTAATAAAACCACTCATGTGAGTAAGTACTAAAGAACCTTTTAAGTGCTTCATGAAGAGGCAGGAAAAGGAAATTAGTTTTGGGGGGAATGGCAACAATGGACAAAGAAAGGATTTCTTATCACGAATCCGTTCAAACTATGTACGAGCGGATAAAAAAAGACAGAATGACAAACGTCTGGGACCGCTACGAGGCCCAGGGCCTTGGGGGAGACCCGGATAAAAGATGTATTTTCTGTATGGGAGGAGTGCGCTGCGACCTCTGTTCCAACGGTCCCTGCCGCTCGGATGCAGCCAAGGACAAAAGAGGAGTGTGTGGAATCACCGCCGATGGCATGGCAATGAGAATGATGCTGCTCCGGAACGTAATGGGAGCTTCGACTTACCACTACCATACGGACCAGACCATTCGGACTTTGAGGGAAACTGCCAAAGGCAACACCCCTTTCACAATAATGGAACCTGAAAAGTTAAGGACATTTGCAGGCAGACTGGGGCTCGAAAACGGCGGAACAGACTCCGAAGTTGCCCTCCGCCTGTGCGAGTTTGTAGAAAAGGAATTTAACAGGCCTGCTTACGAGCCGAGCCGGATTGTAGAAATCCTTGCTCCTCCAGAAAGAAAAGAGAGGTGGAAGGAACTGGACATATTTCCAGGTGGGATATACGGGGAGATGATGTTATCCACAAGCTCCTGCCTGACAAACGTAGATGGGTACTATGTGAGCTTGGCCCTGAAAGCCATGCGGCTGGGAATTGCGATGGCATACCAGAGCCAGATTGTAAACGAGTATTGCCAGGACATCCTTTTCGGGATTCCTAAACCCCACACCATGAGAGTAGACCTCGGGGTGCTGGACCCGAATTACGTAAATGTGCTCCCTAACGGGCACGAACCATTCCTCGGTTTTGCCATGGTCCAGCTTGCCAGAAAGCCGGAATGGCAGGAAAAAGCAAAAGTTGCAGGGGCAAAAGGCCTGAGGATCATCGCCAACATTGAAACAGGACAGGAAATGATCCAGAGGTGGGAAGAGGACGATGCTTTCTACGGCTTTACAGGCAACTGGATTTCCCAGGAAGCGGTACTTGCAAGCGGAAGTGTAGACCTCTTTGCCGCGGACATGAACTGTTCACTCCCGGTTGCCCCCATCTATGCCGAAAAATACAGTTTCAAACTCATGCCGGTAAGTGAGCTTGTGGCCTTCGAAGGCATAGGGGAACGCCTGAACTATAACCCTGTAGAAGCCGAAAAGCAGGCTGCCCAGCTTCTGGACATGGCAATCGAGAACTTCACGAAAAGAAAAAGCTTGATTGAACCCGTTGTGAAGCTTCCGATGAAAGAAGCCATGGTAGGCTTTTCAACCGAGAGCATCCTTGCGGCTCTCGGAGGCACCCTCGATCCACTCCTTGATGCCATAAAAAGCGGTGCAATTAAAGGAGTAGTCGGCATGGTATCCTGTACAACCTTAAGGGACTACGGGCAGGACGTGCACAGCGTTGCAGTTGTAAAAGAGCTGATAAAAAGAAACATCCTGGTACTCTCAATGGGTTGTGGAAACGGAGCCATGCAGGTGGCAGGCCTCTGTTCCCCTGAAGCCAGGGAGTTTGCAGGCGATAGCTTGAAAGCCGTATGCGAAACTCTGGGAGTGCCGCCTGTGCTCAGTTATGGGACATGCACCGACACAGGCAGGCTTGCAGACCTCCTCGGAGCTATCTCCGGAGCCATGGGAGGAATCCCTGTTCCCGACCTTCCGGTTGCTGCCGCAGCTCCAGAGTACATGGAACAGAAAGCCACCATCGACGCCATCTTTGCCCTGGCCCTCGGGCTCTACACCTACGTGAACCCGGTCCCGACTGTCACCGGAGCCCCGAATCTGGTCAAACTGCTTACAAAAGACTGTCGGGAAGTTACAGGCGGGATCCTGAATGTGGAAAAGGATGCAGTAAAGGCAGTTGATGGGATAGAACAGCACATCATGGAAAAGAGACAGAAACTGGGGATCTGAAAGTCGAGATATGGAAAATAAGAGCCATTAAAAGAAGGTTAATAAAAACTAGAGCCATGAAAAGAAGGTTAATAGAAACTAGAGCCATGAAAAGAAAATCGAGGAAATTAAAGCTCTGAAAAGAAGAGGTTTAAAAAATAAGGATTTATCAGACCTCTTTTACTTTCTATTTTTAGACGAAATGAACCAGAACCGAAGAATCAAAGCCGATTAAATCAAAGCTCTATAGATTCTCCTGGCGTCATGATAACAACTTTTGTATTAACTTTTGCTTCTACAGCCCTTCTGAACTTTTCAGGATCCTGTTTTATGACATCAAAGGTGTTGTAGTGCATGGGTATAACGGTCTCAGGCCGGATCAGCTCAACTGCTTTTATAGCTTCCTTTATGCCCATCGTAAACCTGCTCCCGATTGGCAGCAGTGCAAGTTCGGGTTCGTAGAGTTCCCCGATAAGCCGCATGTCTCCGAAAACAGCAGTATCCCCTGCGTGGTAGATACGATGTCCACCAATACTTATCACGAAGCCTGCAGGGCAGCCTCCGTCGAAACTGAAACCTGAGGCATCGATTGAGGAGGAATGTATCGCGTCAGTCATGGTAAAGGTTATACCTTCGACATTGATCGTTCCGCCCTTGTTCATACCTTCGGCAAAGACTCCTTTTGACTTGATGTAGTTTGCAACCTCATGGATGGAAATGATCCGGCAGCCAGTTCTAGCTCCGATTTCTATCGTGTCTCCCAGATGGTCGCTGTGTCCGTGAGTTACAGCTATAATATCAGGATCCAATTCTTCGGAGCTGCATGGAGCCGCTGGATTCCCTGAAATAAAAGGGTCTATCAACACTTTCTTTTCGGCTTCGAGCAAAAAAGCAGAATGCCCAAGCCAGGTAATTTTTACATCAGCCATCTCTGTACCTCATCATTCTATGATTTTGCCAAAACGCAACGATCAGTAATTTAACTTTCTATCATGACCAGATGATTGTGCAATTCCCGGCTCCAGAGTTCATTGAGGTATTTAATGGATCATATAACGAGAAAGAATCTTATTAGGGCTATATTCAAGAGCTAAATTAAAGAGCCCAAATTAAGAGACAAATTAAGAGACAAATTAAGAGACAAATTAAGAGACAAATTGATATACGCCTTCCATTTAAACCGACTGAAAATGAAGATAAGCCTGGTAATCCACGGACCCGAGGTAATCGATTCGGGAGAGGCTAAAAGAGTCCTTGAAAAGCTTTCCTGTATTGGCAAAGTAGAGGCAAGGCTTGGAGGGACCATGGGAAAGACAGCTGTCCTTGATGCCAGACTTGAAAATGTTAGAGACATAAGTCGGCACCTTAAGCCTAGTGCCTGTATCGAATACTCTTTTGGGGTCTCAGACCTTGTGTGCCTTCTGAATAGGGGAAAAACAGTTGAAACCGGAAGGATCTTCGGAGAGATGGTTACTGCTCATCTAAGAGAGCCGGAGACGAAACCTCTTATCCAGATTGAAAGCCCGGGCTGTATAAGTGGAAAACTGACCCCTCTTAATAAAAAAGCCTGGGAATGGATGGAAAAACTCTCTGAAATCTTCGGGCTTCCTACCGAAATTCCTCTGCCTTTTAATGATTCGATTTGTGTGGAAAAATACCCTGAAACCGGTAAAACCCGGGTTACCCGCAAGCTTTCAGGAGTCTTTCCCGGAGAAAATATCCTGGTAAATGGAATAGTGATTGGAAAAGCCTTGTCTTCCGAAATAAGAATAGTCTCCGAAGAAGGCTTTATTGTCGCAATCGAAGGGGGAGAAACAAAGGAGCACGGGCTCGAAAAGCTTCATAATTATGAAAAAAGGGACCCTGTTGACCTTGCAAAAGCATGGGCAAAGAGCGGGAGCCTGCGAAGAAGTAATTTCTTACTTCTGAATGCCCAAAAACAAAATGCCAGTTCCCGAAGTTCAGGTTTCTCTTCCAGGCCCAGAACAGGAAAAGTCGTACTTATAGACCATGCAGCAGAATATACCTTCGAAATGGCCTCTGGAGCCGATCTTGCAGTTACCGTGGGAGACGATACCACAGCCATAGCAGGAGACATCCTCTTCAGGCTCGGGATTCCTATTATAGGGATCACTGACGGGGACTGTGACAACCTCGCCTGCCGGCCCAAAATCTTTCCAGGTTCAGTTGTGCTCAGGGTGGCAGCTGGAAAAGACGATATCGTGGGGAAAAAACTGAAGCATGAATTCTTCAGGGGAGAAAATTCGGTTGTTCTAGAGGACATACACTCTTTTAAAAAAGATGTTATGAGACTTGCAGGGCCCACAATAGAAGAAATTATTGAATACTAACGGCGTATAAATTCCGGAGAGATTCTCTCTCAAGTGAATCTCCGAGACATTTCTGGATCTGCGGGGAATCACTCTTTTTATATTTCTGTGAATTTATGTTCTCCAGACAGAACTACCTTGAAATACTTGAGTTTGTGAAATTGAACTTTCTAAAACGGCAGGTTTCGGGCTTAAAATCGCCTGTTTTTAATGCACTCTCATAAAAGTTGCAGACATGTGGATATTATTTTGATGTAAAAATTATTAGTTTTGTATAGTTCAATTCTAAGTTTCGGGCTTTATGCTGCAAAAGCTGAAAGATAATAAAATTTATAAATAAATCTACTTATAGATTAAATTTATATTGTTTTGAGTCATATAAGAATTATGCCTTTTAGATTTCCACTTTGGATAATTTACATATCAATGATTTTGCTTGCGCTTCTTCTATCCGGATTCGTTATAAACCGGTAGAGTGTGATATTTTATAAATGTACGCTGAGCTTGCAGTACATACCTTCTGAGTGGATACTTTACTTATAGCGGGAATAGGAGGTCGTGTCCGTGAGTCATTGATCAAATCTGAAAAAAGAGTAAATCTCCCATTTTTGGGAAAAATGTATAGAGATTCTTATACATATGATTTTCAATAACTCACGGACACTACTCATTTTTGCTCCCAGGATTCAGTTATTTCTTCCCTTAACAATTTGTATTTTTGAATAAGTTTATCGATGTAGTATTTTTTCTGATCGTTTTCCAATAATGCTCTGTTGGTTTCGATCTGGAGCACTGGAGAAAAATACATCATTTGATGCCAATACTTATTGCTTTGATAAAACTCTTTTTCCGTTTCCTTTTCCTATTTGTGCTCTGTAGCTCTGTCCAGTGTAAGGAATATCCTTTTCCCTGTATCTATCTTAAGATAAGTAATAATTTGGAAAGAGTCTGTAATTTTACTTTCTTTTTTGATAAGCTTTTGAGATTGATGTTATTTGGTGGGTTGCAATCGAAAAGGTCTCGTAGTTACTAAATAAATTCTTTACTATATATTTAATCGTCCATCTTTTAAATCAGTAGAAAAAGTTTATAACAGTTGAAGTTTAATTCAGAAGTTAGCCGGGAAATGGGGGTTCGAATTCTGAATCTAATGTCAAAGCTTTGGGATACTATTAACAGTCTTAGTCAGGGTCATTTTGGGCAGAATAAAGAGGAAGGAGAAATATGTTCGTACAGTATAAAACCGACTAAAAACCGAAAAACCATTGTTATCAACTGCCTGGAATGCGATTCGGGATCTTCCCTTAATGATACGCGTTGCAGAAAGAATATCATCGGGATTCTGCAAAAGGAAGTTCATGCCGACTGCCTTGTACTCTCAAGGCTTTATGAGCGGGACTACGAGGGAGAAGCTCTGTCTTTACTATATATTCTTGCAGGCTTCAACGAAATTATTACAGCGTACAGGAGCACGGAAAGAGTTCCAGAGGCATGCGCCCTGCCAGAGAAGAGAGGATGTGACCTTGAGAGGAAAGAAATAATTGCTTCTTTTGCTGAAACCGTAGAGACTGACCCTTTAAAAGCCAGACTGGAAATAAAGAGATTTATTGATGGAAAAATGTTAAAGAAAATTCATGATGCTCATCCTGCTTGCTCTGTATGTTCCGAATGTTTTTATCATTTGCTTCATGAAATCGAAGAGAAACTATCTGATTTTCCCGAAATTCCTGCTCTTAGAAGAGTAGATGTTCAATATCCCTCAGCAAAATTGCTTGAAGACCCAGAAAAAAGAATTGGGAAAATGGCAGGAAGAAAAGCAGGAAATATTATAGAGGATACTTCCGGTGAAGTTGCCCTGGCAGAGATATCTGAATATATCCCACCTGAATATATTCCGTTTTCTAAACATGGATACGGGCAGGAAAAAGAAGGGAAAACTAAAAATATTACAGTAGAAGCTTTTGACTACGAAAGCGTGTTCAAACCTCATGTAAGGCCTCCGTTTTCCAGTTCTCGCGTCTATAACGAAGCCCCGGAAAATACTGAGTTTCTTGAGTGTTATGATATAAACGGCAGGGGAGGGAGAAAACTTGAAGTTTCTGTTTACCGTTACACCGACAGACCTGAAAAGCTTTACATGATCAGGCCTCCGGAGTACAACCTTCGGCAAGAGGAACTCAGGCTGCTTGAGAAAGTCCGGAGACGGATGATCAGGCACAGGCCAAAGGATCTCGCTTTTACAGACCCAATAGATGCCAGGGAATATTTCAGGCGCATGGCAAAAGAGCTTCTGGAAGAAGAACTGCTCGCAGGCGGGGAGACCTGTGGCCCTGAGGAACTTGAAAGCTATGCCGACCTGCTAGCAAGGTACACAAACGGGCTCGGGATCGTAGAAGACCTTCTTTCCGATACCAGGATTACCGATGTATACATCAATGCCCCTGCCGACACAAACCCCGTTCATGTTGTCATGGATGGAGAGGAGTGTGCAAGCAATGTTTTTCTTTCGCAGGATGACCTTGATGCTCTTGTATCCAGGTTCAGGACAATTAGCGGCAGACCTTTTGGGGAGGCGATTCCTGTGCTTGAACTTAACCTTGAGGCTTTCGGGGTAAGGGTTTCGGTAATAGGAGACCCGCTGAGCGCAAGCGGGCTTGCCTACGCCTTTCGAAAACATTCCATTTCTCCCTGGACCCTGCCAAAACTAATCAATGCAGGCTCGATTTCCCCACTCGCAGCAGGGCTTTTAAGCTTTCTCATGGACGGGCAGGCTTCAGTCCTGGTTGCAGGAGAAGTCGGAGCCGGAAAGACTTCTCTTCTGTCTGCTATGCTTCTTGAAATTCCCCAGAAATACAGAATTCTGACAATAGAAGATACTCACGAGCTGCCCATTGAAAAGCTCCAGAGCCTGGGCTGGAAAGTCCAGGGAATGAGTTCCCATTCTTCTGTCCTGAAGTCGGGGGCGGAAATGAGCCCTGAAACAGCTCTCAGAGCTGCTCTGCGGCTTGGAAGTTCCTCACTTGTGTTAGGGGAAGTCAGAGGTCCGGAAGTAAAAGTGCTCTACGAAGCAATGCAGGTCGGAAATGCCGGAAACTCGGTTATCGGGACCATTCACGGCTCTTCCATTGAAAATGTATACGAGAGAATCGTACACACCCTTGGGGTCCCTCCTGCTTCTTTCAAAGCCACGGATGCAGTAATTATTTGCTCGGGCATAAGGCTCGAAGGAAGCATGAGGAAGATAAAAAGGGTGAGCCGTATCGCAGAAGTCACCAGTGCTCAAATAGAAAATCCCGAGCCTTCCGAGATCTTTACGGATATAATGAATTACGATGCATCGCAGGATCTCCTGCTTGCAGGAAAGGTCCTCGAACAGGGACAATCCGAACTTATCGGCAAGATTGCAAGGAAATGGGGGATTTCCATAGACAGGGCCTTGAAAAGCATTGAGCTTCGGACAAGGATAAAAGAAAAAATTGCCGTTGAAGGTCGTCAGAAACCTTCTCTGCTGGAGGCAGAAGCCGTAAGCCAGGCAAACAATATGTTCTGGCTGCTTTCGGACTCCATGACGAAAAACAAAGCATGCGGAAACGAGTATGAGAGTGACTCAGAATCCGATTCCGGGGATGATTTGGAAGTGCTTTATAGACAATGGGAAACCTGGTTTGAAAACTTTGCCAGGCAGATACGGGAATGAAAAATAAAAAATAAGCATCCGAGGGGAGAAAATTGTCATATGGGAGAGGGACATGTCAGAAGAAAGCAACTGGTATGTAAGAGCCTGCAAAACCACAGTAAAGCAATGGGGATGGACCGTCCGAAACCCTGTTGCCTTCAGCAGACAATGCGAAAAAAGCGTTAGTTCGGAGTACAGGGATGCTCTTATATTTACTGGTTTTGACCTGGAAGCCTTTGAAACAGTGCTGTTTTCTTATGCAGGAACTGTTGCAACTTTAATCCTGTTGCTTGGAATAGATCTCCTCCTGCTTCTTTCCAGGAGTTTTGAGGCCAGGACTCTTTTCATCATGGGAATCCTGACATTTGTTATTCCCCTGAGCATACTCTGCTATCTGAGCGAGTATGTAAAGATCAAGGCAAAGTTTATGAAAATATCCTCCCTCGGAGATATTCCTGAAATCCTGAGCTATATAGTCATGTCCATGAAACTCGTTCCCAACCTTGAACATGCTGTCCTTTTTGCAGCCCGCAACTCCGAAAGGCCGCTTGCAAAGGACTTAAAAAAACTGACATGGGACCTGAACCTCAGGATCTACAGCAGCATGGACGATGCCCTTCTTTCTTTTGCCGACCTGTGGGGAAGAAACAGCGAATATTTCAAGCGCTCCCTGCACCTGATAAAAAGCTCCACAGCCGAACCTGACGAAGCCCAGAGGATTATAACCTTAAACCGTGCTCTGGATATCAGTCTAGAAGGCACTGAAAGCCTTATGGAATCTTTTGCGGCAAAACTGAAAACACCAAGTTACGTCCTCTACTCAATTTTTATCCTGATCCCTCTTGCCCTGGTGGCTCTCCTGCCTGCCGTCACGGTCGTAGGTATGAAGCCTGAAACAATGGATCTTATACTTCTCTACGACCTAACTTTCCCGATTCTTGCAGCAGTCTACTCCGAATACATTCTCATGCAGAGGCCAGTTGCTTTCATCCCAAGACAGATTCCTGATTCTCACCCTGACCTTTCGGACATAAGAAAAAAGAAACGCTTTGCCATAATGCTTTCAGTCCTGGTCTTCTTTCTGATAGCTCCTCTCGGATATCTCCTGCTCCTGCTCGGGAATCCGGGAAAAATTGTAGCAACCGCACCCCTTGGAGGATATCTTCCACCGACTCTTCCTCTCGTTCTGGGTTTAACTTCCGGAATTTCAATTTACCTTTACTTTTCGTCTGTCCCCTATAAGAAAATAAGAGACAGGGTAAAAGAGATGGAGCAGGAGTTTTCAGACTCTCTCTTTGTGCTCGGAAGGAGAATTTCGGAAGGAAAAGCCCCTGAAGAAGCTTTTGCCTACACATCAAAAACTATGGAAGGCTCAAAAATCGGGAAAGCTTTTGAGGAAATTTCAATGAACCTGCTCAGTATGAGGACAAATCTCAAGGATGCGATTTTTGACGAAGACTTCGGGGCCTTCAGGCACATATATTCTGAAAGGATCCGAAACACCATGCTCCTCTTTACGGAAAGTGTCCACAAAAACCATGAAGCTGCAGGAGCTTCTATTATCAAACTTGCAGACCACTTAAAAGAGCTGAGTGCCGTCGAAGAACGAATCCGGCGTTCGCTTTATGACGTTACCTCAACCATGCGTTCGACTGCTGTAATTTTTGCCCCGCTTATTGCAGGGATTACTCTTGCCCTTGCTGAAGTTATTACAAAAATCTTGAGCCAGGTGGGTGAAAGGATGAACAGGGTTCCTGCAGACCTGTCCGGAATGCCTGTTGAACTCGGGCAAGGAGCTTTTTCCCAGTCCATTGCTCCGGATCATTTTCTACTTGCAATAGGAATTTATGTCTTGTTGATCAGCGCTATCCTTACCCGCTTTGCAGGTTCAGTGGAGTATGGAGGAGACCGGGTGCAGCTGAAATATGACCTCGCCTGCACGCTCCCCCTTTCAATTATAATATTTGCAGTTTCCACTGCAGCTTCAAGAATTGTCTTCCGCGGACTGGTATGAAATCAGAGACTTTTTATTATTTTCTGGTCTTCATATTTCTTCTCTCACCATGCAAAACAATAAAATTTTAATTATATTGAAATAAACTCCCTATTTATGGGAAAAGGAAACATCTCAATAGATAAGTCAATGATAAAAACAGTGGTTGACGGGAAAATAATAATTCCTTTACCAAAAGTTTTGGTTGAAAATCGATACTATCCTATGTTCTCTATATGTTCTCCTACTCATTGTGATGATTGTGGCAGTAAATTACATGTGAACTCTCACTACACTCGCTTTATTTTATCAAGTTACGGCACCATAGCTCGCGATGTTACATACTGGTTTTGTCCTGTTTGTGAGAAACATTTTCATGATCAGATTATTGGCGTTCCTGGTCCTGCAAATTACAGTTATGAATATTATGAGAAACAAATGAATGTTAGATATGATGGACGATGCAGTCTACACAATTCTCGACGAATTGGGGAAACATATACAGAGGGAGTGATAAATGTATGTGGAAGAGCTCCTTGTCCAACTTCATTGTGGTTATATGAACAGAACCAAACAGAACTTTCAAAGCAAGAACTTTTAGATCAAAAATTTGATTTTGATGGAACTTTATATGTTGATGGGGATTGGACCAAAGTAGGATGGAAAAAAAGACTTGAAGATTTGATTGGAAAAAAGCTTACAAAAAAAGAATGGAAAAAGTTGAGATATAAATCTGTGTGTGTTGTTGCCACAAAAGAAAAAGTAATTTTAGATTTTGAGATAACTGATAGTTTACCGGACGCTAGAGCCTTAGTTCCTCTTATGGAAAGGATAAAGAACCGATTTCCTGAAGGCAAAATAAAAAGAATCGTTTCTGATGAAGATAATGCGATAATTGAAGCTGTAAAGACCGTCTTCCCTGAAGTGAGTCATTCTTTTTGTGTATATCATCAGTTGAAAAACGTAAGCAAGAAGTATTCTGAAGAGTTTAAACCTGGTGATGAAATTCCCATTGAGGATGAAATTGTATACTATGAGATCTGCCAATTGATAACATCTGATACAGTCGTCGAAGCTTGCTGAATTCAGAGTCCTATCTGGAACTTTCAAAAGCATCTCTTAAGGCAATCTCTTATGAAAAAGAGATTTTCAAGAGAAATGTAGACCACACGATGAAAGGATTCACACCAGTAACGAACAACACAATGGAACAAAATTTTGGCTCTTCGTCATTCTCTATGGATAAGATGATTTTCAAATCAAGACTGCGTTGGTTTTTATGAGGATATCCACACAAAATAACGAAGAGCCGCAAATTGAGATCATAGGTGAATAAAGTCGTTATCACTACTCATTTTCCAAGCTCTATACTTCTCTAAGTCATCTTTAATAAGGCTGGCTGCAAAAACAAGTATAGCGACATCATCCACAAATCCAATCAAAGGTATAATATCTGGAGAAATGTCAATTGGACTTATTAAATACAAGAGAGCAAATGTTCCCACTAATACAGTTTTCTTTGGAATGGGGTATCTCTTATTAAAGGAATCTGATAACATAGAAACCAATAATTCTAAATAATCCCAAATTTTCATGGGATCAGCTGGGCGGTAATGAGTACTTCTTACTTTTTCAGGAAAAATCACGCTAGTATCAGAAACCTGATTCTGATTGGCTTTAAATTGTTCAAGATTTGCTTCTATTTGCTTCATTTTGACATTATCGATTTTATCCATGATATCCCCCAATATTATATTGGATTGTATATAGGGTCTCTTAGACCAACTATCGAATTGAATATTATTTCTCTTTTTGGTATCATTTGAGGTAATTAATAGTCTTCCCAAAAAAATAAATCAAATTTTGGCTCTGTAGAAATCCGAATTGGTTATTATTATAAAATCTATTTTAAATTAAGTGTCCTTCCAGTTTCTGCCAAAAAAACGTAGGAGAACTAAAATAATTGAATCCAAATAAAAATAGGAGTAATAAGTATATTAAGTTTGTTGAAGTTAGTCTGAAGACTTTCAGTCTTCCAGACTGAACCTTTATTCTATAAATTCTCAAGACGGAATATAACGATCCAGTTGTTCCTGATTAGGAAGATGAATAAGGTCGATTTAGAGAGATAATTTAAGTCTAGCCCCTGAGTAAAATGTTATTACACTTTTTTGTTCTTAGGTGTCTTCTCAAAACTCATGTGAGTGAAAATCAGACCGGCAGCCTTTAAATGTTTCTGGAAAAATCTCATCTAGTTGCCATATATTTTTCAAAAACTAAAGATACTTCAAAACTGCGGCGCGATCGGAGGATTTGAGGAGGCTGAGCTGAAAATATAATAAAAAAGTTATGTAATTCTTATTTCTGATGGTTCTCAGTTAATTTTTGTCTTCAAAAACTCAAAAAGTTCCAGATCCCGTTCCCATTTCCACTTCAGTGGTATTTAGATTTTCGCAGTACTTGCACTTGTAATACCTGATCGTGGTTGTGACGACTTCTGATAATGGAAAAGATTCCATTTTTACGTCTGGATCTCTGCATTCGGAACTGACCCCTGTTTTCCCACATTTTTCACATTTTATTTCTTTAGGCTTTTCCTTTTTTCCTTTATGGCTTTTTATTTTTTCAGGACTTTCACTGCTGTCGATATATCCACAGTACTTGCACTTCCAGTATCGAGTTATTGTGAACGTATATGAATTTTCAGTGCTTATTTCTTTGATCTCTGGTTCTTCTCTCTCTTCATAAGCGCAGTTCTTGTGACATTTTTTGCATCTGGTAGCTTTTACGTATTTTACATTGTAAATCAAAGATTCCCCATTTGAATAAATGCAAAATCCTGCTAAAGATATCAGGCAAGCTAACAAAGTACCAGCTAACAGAAAACCAGTAACTTCCTCAGAACTAGAACTCGCTAAGTATCCAGAAGAGACTGTAATAGTTCCGAAAGAGATTACAAGTCCCAAAATAATACTCAGCCATCCGGTAATTTGAACAGCGGCGACTTCAAAAGTGTTAATAAAAGGTACCCATTTGAGACTTTTTCTGTCTTTTATTTCTCCTTTGTACTTTGTTATGTACACTTTTTCCACGAATTCTATCGGGAGTTCCTGAATTTCCCCACTGTACTTGTATGTAGCTATACGGGTTTTCTTTGCGGATTCTATTGAGTATTCCTTATGTTTTTTGCCGTCTTTTGTCTGGGGTTCTCCTCCGATTTTTGTCAATTAAATACCTTCTTATTTTCTACCAAACTGTTGCTAAATAACTGATAAATCCGTGTGCTACTTATACGTTTTTATTTGATATTTGCTAACGGGCTTTTGTATTTTGTTAAGTTGTCTATTTTTAACACCGCTTTTCGTCAGCCGTTTATGTTCCACCAAAAAATCCACAATTTTTGCATCAAAACCCGATAACTAATACTGTTTTTTTAAAAAACATGTCTTTATAAAATGTTCAATCCATAGAACATTAAATTTTTGAAATCCAATTATAAATCAACGTACTGAATCAATTATGGTACAAAAATCCACCTAATTAGGCCTTAAACTCCATTAGTAGATGTTGATAACCCACATTCCGAATTATGGCATTTTTGTACAAATTCAATACACAGATGTGTCATTTTGAGAAATATATATTAATAAAATGGCCAACATCTAGAGATTATTATCCTATATTGGCAGGGGTGCGGAATGTGATTTCCCATTTTAAATATTTTCAAATATTACAGATGCCGTGTCGCATTTGTGAAGTGATTATAAATTACCCACTCGAAATAACGAAGAACCTAAAAATATCAACTTATTGTTGATGGATCACTAAAAAAGTAATTATGAAGAAGTGAAATATTTCATAGTTTTATTTCTATTATTTGCTTCGCGGCCACGCGTCAACACAACCTAACTTGCCTAGAAGTGATATCCTGAACTTTTCTGCTCTCTCGCCATCTTCTACAACGCACTTTCCTATCTGTGAAAGTGTTGTTGGAAATCCTCCTGGTGGAGTAGCAACGCGATCAAAATTCTCTAGTGTTATCCGCCCGTTAAGGCTGGATAGCTTGTAACTATTCAGCCTACTGAAAAAAGTTATAATTTAATATAAATGCTGCAACTCTCAGAATAATAGCGGCGCTTG
>MDTP02000094.1 GCA_001714685.2 Methanosarcina sp. Ant1
AGTTCATTATTATAGAAAAGATTAGGCTCCTGGCTGTATATAATTATAAAATTGGATCCCTGGGCATTGATTTGGTTCGCAAAATAAACATTAAAACTTTCTCCAAGGGAGACATTTGCCACTACTGCAGCAATCCCTATGATAATGCCCAGAGTAGTCAGGCCTGAGCGAAGTTTTGCGCTTCGGATGCTTCCAAGAGAGATCTTTATAGCTTGCTTTATGTTTAACATGATCCTCTACGTTTCTACCCTTGACTTTCAACCCGGGTTGAAGTTTGTATGATTAAAGGACTGCAGGTATTAGCTTACAGACCATGAAATTAAGATATATTTTGTACGCTTCCCGAAAAACTACAGTAGATATTAATCTCAAATATATTAATAAATAGCTGATACAATAATATTATAAAGTTTGTAGGCAATCTTAAGTTGAATAGAATAAATTTCGAGTATCAGTTTCCCAGAGTCTTGAGAATAAGTGACAATTAATCAGAAATTAATCTATAGAGTTTGGGCCGAAAAAGATCTGCATTTTCTGGATTTCACCCAATTAATGCGTTATAATCTCAATGGGCTGCGCAAACAGTATAAATTAGCACATTTCTTATATATGCTAGTGATATATCCTAGAAAAAGTGCAAGCCTATTTATGGAACATGATAATCTGAGATAAATAATTGTATGGCCTGAATTTCTTAAATGATTCTAAAACAATTTAGTCACCTTGAAAGTTATATAATACTACCATTTACACCTTTGTAGACTCTGTCTCATATCCCATCAAACCCGGTTGTGTCCTATTGAAATATACCTTATGTAAACACATGGAGGGGGAAAATTTTGGAAAAAATTATTGACAACAGCCCCGAACTTTTTTCAAACGTTCTGAAGAGCCCACAGATATCTGCCTTATATAATGATATCGAAGAATTGACAGAATTACTTGCTATCTATTTTAAGCAAGGAATTGAAAAGGGAGAATACTGCGTATGGTTTTTCCCGGACGAACTGGCTGCTGAAAGAGCAAAGGACGAACTTAAAAAGTCAGGAGTAGATGTCGAGCATTGTATTCTTTCTTCTCAATTGGAATTTCAGTCATCCGAAAAGCTTCCTAAGAATATTACTCTCCTCAAATCAGCAATAAAAGAACTTGCAGAAAAAGGATCTGAAAAAGCCTTTTCTGGAGGATTTGCAGGATTCAGAACAAATTTTGATCTCAAAAATTCAGGAATTTCTATAAAGCCCTATCTTGAAACATGCAAAAAAACCTCTGAAATGCTTAGTTTCGAGAACAGCAAAAATCTTACATTTCTCTGCACCCTTCCTCTTGACGAACTTTCCGGTAGTACATTGCTTGAGCTAATGGAAGAAAAAAGCTTTTTTATTAAAAGAAAAGGAAAATGGAAGTATTTAGGGCAGCTGGAAGGACAAATGGAATTAGAAAATGTCCTTCTCAAAGCGAAAAGGGATGCTGAAGCTGCAAATCGGGTCAAGAACGGGTTAATTATGAACATTAGCCATGAAATTCGGACTCCCCTTAACTCGGTTATAGGCTTTTCCGATCTGCTGCTGGAAGGGGCTTTCGGATCCCTGAACACAAGACAATCAAAATATGTCAATAATATTCTCCTAAGCGGGAAAAACCTTCTGGAAATCATCGATAATCTGCTGGATATCTCAAGGCTCGAAGCCGGTGAAATAACTCTCAATTACGAAGAAATTGATATTGCCAACCTCATTAAAGAGGTGAGGATGAGCCTCCTCTCACCTGCTTCAAATAAGAAAATTGTTGTGGAACTGAAAGTTGATACTTCCATTGAGAATATCCGGGCTGACAGGACAAAACTAAGACAGATCCTGTACAATCTAATAAGCAACGCTATAAAATTCACTCCTGAGAAGGGAAAGGTCACTGTGAGTGCCTCCAAAAAAGAAGGGAGGCTTGAGATTAAAGTCTTGGATACCGGGACAGGATTGTTAAAAGAGTATTACGAAAAAATGTTTCTGCCTTTTATCCAGGCAGATCCGTCGGCAGTCCTGGGATATGGGGGAGCTGGACTTGGATTGTTTATTGTCAAAAGCTTCATAGACCTTCACGGAGGAAAAATCCATGTGGATTCGAAGGTTGGAAAAGGTAGCACGTTCACCTTTACTCTTCCGATAGATTCGAAAGAAAGCTCACCCTCTGGCGGGGTATAAAAATGAATAATTTCCTTTCTTAAAAAGTTGTCTGACATACGCAAAGAAAAGATCTTTAGGAGTGACGAAAATATAATTTCAATATTTCTGTCACCGATATTGTCTTTGATGGTTATTTGGGGGAATGGAATTATAGAGCTATTCCCAAAGTGAAAACTTTAAGTTGTTTTTTACCATTCCTTAACTTAAAAAGCTGGTTGAAATTAAGGGTGACAACCTCAATTCTATAAGGATGGATCGTAATGGTAGGGCACATTCTGGAACTGTGTAATATGCAGAGACCTGCCTAAACTGAACCATCCTCTGAGTCTTTACATATTCGTTTTTCGTGAAGTATGCATTCAGAGACTCTTATTATTTGTTTTGTTTTTTCTTTCTGTAAATCATCGTACCTCCAGCAGCAATGGCAACAAGCAATAAAACTGCAATGATCATGTTCGAGCTGTTCCCCTTATTTTCCTTTACAGATTGAATACGCAGATTGCTTGCTATGTTTTCATGTTTATTGATCCCGTTGCTGTAACTTGCTGAAAGTGTCAGATTTATAGGTTCTAAAGTTTCTCTATTTACACTTGAGGAATTGTCTGTAATGGCATTAAATTCAATGGTAAAAAGTTCGTCCGGATTCATTGGCCCTATGAAATATTCCGCAGGATAAAATTTCACTCCTTCAGCCTCTGGTTTTATGCTTACCGAGTTAAACTCGTTCGGATGGGTATTTGCTACATCGAACTCGAGGGTAGCCCCGCCATTTACTAATTTAAGCTCTTTTGAAGGAATTACCCTTACATTAGAAGAATCGACTTGAAGGGGAATATTTTTCCTGCTGTTGTAATCAAAGGAATTGCCCTCTATTGCAAGTTCCAGATTTTGAGTTCCCTCTGCTGCATTCTCTGCAGCTTTTACGTTAAAGGTTAGTTTGATACTATCTCCCGGACTCAGAATACCCATTTCTTGATAAGGGGAATCAAGAACGGTAATTCCATCAGATAGAGTTTTTAATGCAACAGCCTGGATTCTGGCGTTGGTATCAAAGGTACTCCCATCAATAGTGACTGTAGGAGTGGTTGCAGTGTTCGTAAGAGTTACAGTGACAGTTCCCCTATCTCCAGGCATGAAAACCTTAGGTTCCGAAACAAACTCTTTAAGTTCAACTGTACCTTTGCTGTTAAACGTTTCAGTACCTATTCGTATGTCGAATTTTTTCTCGCTCCATGGACTGTCTTTACTGAGCCTTGTTCGGATGTCAATTGAGCGTATTCCTTTCTGAGCATTTTTATCTACGAAAAGGTAGAATTCCTTTGTTGCAGTGCTGCCAGGATTAAGAACTCCTACATTTTTCACGGCATTTGCCTCGGAATCAAGAGAGAAAGGATATGCAGGTACAATTTCGATATCAACATCTGTGGCTTTGTCTCCTCCGACGTTTTCCACCTGCAAGGTAAGGTTCACATACTCTCCTATTTTTGCAGGATAGGGATTTGTTTCGATTATGGTAACTTTAAGGTTGGCACTTCCGACAGCTGCATCAGCAGGAATTGAAAAAATAGAGGAAATCAAAAGTAAAGACAGCACAATAGGAATAACCTGGTTTCTCATTTTTGTCATTCTAACATCACCCTGGCTAGCTCGAAATTAAGTATTAGGATTATTCTGGATACTTCCATCTTTTACGAGAACTACCCTGTCCGCATACCTTGCAATTTCCGGGTCGTGAGTAATCATTACAATGGTTCTGCCCTCATTATTGAGTCTTGTGAACATATTCAGGATTTCACACCCTGTTTTTGAGTCTAGATTTCCTGTGGGCTCATCTGCAAGGAGGATCGCAGGGTCATTGATCAGAGCTCTGGCGATAGCAACTCTCTGGGATTGTCCACCTGAAAGTTCACCTGGCTTGTGATGCATACGGTCTTCCAACCCCACCAGTTTAAGAAGGTCCTTTGCCCTTTCGTGAGCATCAACTCCGCTTCTGAAGTTAGCATATGTGGGAAGCTCCACATTTTCAAGAGCAGTGAGTCGTGGAATCAGGTTGAAAACCTGGAAAACAAAACCGATTTCTAACCCTCTAAGCCGGGCAACTTCCTTATCAGACAGTGTATTGATATCAAGACCTTTAATGATTATTTTCCCTTCTGTAGGCCTGTCAAGAAAACCGATAAGGTTCATAAGTGTGCTCTTCCCTGAGCCAGAAGGCCCCATAATAGCAAGAAATTCCCCCTCATGCACTTCCAGGTTAATATCGCTCAGAATCGGGACTTCCATCTCTCCAAGGGTATAGCTCTTTTTGACATTAATAACCTCAATGACCGGGACTCCTGTTTTATGATTTTTCTTTGCGTCACTCTGCAGATGTCCGACACCGCAAAGCTCGAATTTAAAGGGCTCTTCATTTGCGGTTTCATTTGATACGAGCTGGTTTCCTTTTGGGGGCAGTTTTCCCTCTAGTTTCGAGTTTTGGGTTTCTGCCTCCAAAATAGAGCCCCTGGGAACAGAAACTTCGTCAATGGGAATTTTTGTTTCCATATCTACTCCTCTGTTTTTCAAACGTTAGGATCAATTTATCCGAATCTGAGTTCTCCAGATAATACGGGTATCCTGACTTTCATGCTTTAAGTATGGTTGTAGTATGAATTTTCAGTATTTAAAAATGCAGAAATATCTGTATTTTTTAATCATATAATTTGCCAACAAGCTGACAAATGTTAATGTATTCCTGTCAACCTATCTATAAACATTTATTTTATTTACAGTAATTTTAATATAGTTAATACTTAAGAAATTACTTATATGTTATCATTAGTTGGCAATACTTAACCAACTTAAATAAAAATGGAAAAAAAAGAAAAAAGAAAAGGTTCTATCCCTAAGGCAGAATGAACCTATTCATAAAATATTTCTTATTCGTGCCTTAAAGCGTCCACAGGGTTCATAAGTGCAGCTTTTCTCGCGGGATATAAACCGGCAGATATGCCCACAAAAACAGAAATCAGAATCCCAATTTCGATCAGTTTTAAAGGAAATACTGGCGGAAGTTTGAGAGCAATTTCAATAATATATGCTCCGACGCCGCCGATTGCAGTGCCTACGACTCCCCCAAATAAACTGACCATTACAGCTTCTAGCAAATAGAGGGAAAGCACATTAGAACTGCTGTAACCCACGGATTTCATTATACCTATTTCCCTGGTACGTTCCGTAACTGTTACGAGCATGATATTCATGATTCCTATCGAGCCCACAAAAAGTGAAATTAAAGCAAGAACTAGCAGGAAAGAATTTAAAGCATCCCCTAATTTTCCAGTCTGTTCAAGAACATCCGCCTGATTAAAGATAGTATAAGGCTTAGAATCTTCCTTTTCAATGTTTTTTTCCGGAATCCCGAAATTCCGTGCCAATCTGCTATCCACTTCTTCTGCAACCTCACGGACTTTTCCAGGGCTATTGGCCATTGCAAGGAAGGCTCCATAGTCTTTTTTCCCGGTCATTTCATTCATAGTAGAGATTGGAATAAAAACTGTCAAGTCATAGTCACTATCTTCACTAACAACAGTTGGCTTGGAATTTTGCAGGATCCCTTTTACCTTAAAGGATTTCTTCACAACCGTACCGTCTTCCTGCCGAAAAGCAACTCCTATAGTGCTTCTATGGGAAATATTTTTACCAAACTTATCGTTTGCAAGGTCATACCCAAGAACAACAGCATTGCTATCCTTATCTGTCAGGAAACTACCACTTTCCATCTGCAGGCCCTGAATTTCCTTAAAGTCTTTATTGACTCCTGCAACGTTCACGTTTCTAGTTTCTGAAAGATAAGTAAGTTCCCCACTCATCGATTTTCTTGGAGATACGCCGGTAATTCCCGGCGTATTCTTCATAATATTATATTCGTTATCAAAGAAGAGGTTTGGTTGCTTACTGTACGCAATAATGAAATTAGAGCCTACAGAAGAGATCTCATCAGTAAAAAACTGATTGAAACTGGCACCTAGAGATGCATTAATAACTACTGCAGCTATACCAATTACTATTCCCAGTGTAGTGAGTGCAGACCTGAGCTTAGCACTTCCTATACTCCCCAAAGCAATATGAGCTGCCTGCCTAAATCTTATCATATTTTACCTCACAAATATGATATCAGCTATTTTTACCCAAGTTTATTGTTTTTTTCTTTCTGTAATACAGGAAGGCTGCAGGAACAGAAATCAAAATAAGCCCACCTGTTATTATACCACTTGAGCTCGAGCCAGTGGATTCGAAAGCATTTGTAAGGTTCAGGTTACCAACATTGTTTGAATGCCTGTTAATTCCATTGTTATAGTTTGCAGTAAGGCTTATGTTTACCTTTTCTGAAGCTTCCCTATCGATACCTGAGGAATTGTCTATGACTGCATCAAAGTCGATGGTAAAAAGCTCGTCCGGATTCATTGGACCTATGAAATATTCTGCAGGGTAAAACCTCACTCCTTCTGCCTCAGGTTTTATGCTTACTGAGCTAAATCCATTAGGATGAGTGTTTGCTACATCAAATTCAATTTTAGCTTTTCCATTGACCATTTGAAGTGCTTTTGAAGGGATCACTCTTATATTTGAATAATCGACTTGAAGAGGAATATTTTTTTTGCTGTTGTAATCGAAGGAATTGCCCTCTACTGCAAGTTCAAAGTTGTGAGTTCCCTCTGCTGCATTCTCTGCAGCTTTTACGTTAAAGGTCAGTTTAATAGTATCTCCATGACCCAGTATGCCCATCTCTTGATAAGGGGAATCAAGAACAGTAATTCCTTCCGATAGAGGCTTTAATACAGCAGCCTGGATTCTGGCGTTGGTATCATAGTCCTTCCCATCAATAGTGACTGTAGGAGTAGTTGCAGTGTTCATAAGAGTTACAGTGACAGTTCCCCTATCTCCAGGCATGAAAACCTTAGGGTCCGAAACAACCTCTTTAAGTTCAACTGTACCTCTGCTGTTAAACGTTTCAGTACCTATTCTTACGTCAAACTTTTTCTCGCTCCAGGGACTGTCTTTACTTGGCCTTGTTCGGATTGTAAGAGAACGTATTCCTTTCTGAGCACTTTTGTCTACGAAAAGGGAGAATTCTTTTGTTGCAGTGCTGCCAGGATTGAGAACTCCTACATTTTTCACAGCATTTGCCTCGGAATCAAGAGAGAAAGGATAAGAGGGTACGATTCTGATGTCAACATCTGCGGCTTTGTCTCCTCCGATGTTTTCCACCTGCAAGGTAAGGTACATATACTCTCCTATCTTTGCAGGATAAGGATTTGTTTCGATTATAGTAACTTTAAGGTTGGCACTTCCGACAGCTGCAGAAGCAGGAATTGCAAAAATAGAGGAAATTAAAAGCAAAGAAAAAAAAGTTACAACAACATTCTTTTTTATTATTCCCATATGATCCCACCTTTTAATTGTATTGAATTATTCCATCTTTTACCAGAACAACCCTGTCAGCATATCTCGCAATTTCAGGGTCATGTGTGACAATTATTACTGTTCTTCCTTCCATATTCAAGTTAATAAATATGCGAAGAATCTCGGCTCCTGTTTTGGAGTCAAGGTTTCCTGTTGGTTCATCCGCAAGAAGGATTGCTGGGTCATTGATAAGTGCCCGTGCAATTGAGACCCTCTGAGATTGACCGCCTGAAAGTTCTCCGGGCCTATGACGCATACGGTCCTGTAGTCCCATAGTTCCCAGAAGTTCCTCTGCACGCTTTCGCGGATCACTGCTAATTCGGTAATTCGCAAAAGTTGGGAGCAAAACGTTCTCAAGGGCAGTCAGGCGCGAAACAAGATTAAAAGTCTGAAAAACAAAACCTATTTCAAGTCCTCTGAGGCGAGCAAGTTCTTCGTCTGACATTCCATGGAGATTCCTCCCCCGAATAAGCACCTGTCCTTCAGTAGGCCTGTCAAGGCAGCCTATAAGGTTCATAAGAGTACTTTTTCCGGAGCCTGATGGGCCCATGATAGCCAGAAACTCTCCCTTTTCGATTTTAAGGTTGATACCTGAGAGAACAGGAACTTCCAGACTCCCAAGTAGGTAGCTCTTCCGGACATTGGAAACCTCGACAATAGGGAGGCAATCCGCAGGTAAACTATTCACATTTATATTCACATCCCCCTTCCCCAAATTTACTGAGATATGATTAAAAAAACTACATTGAAAATCTCAATTGCTTTTACTTCTTATTGTAAGAAAATCCATTTTAATTTATGCTCAATTACTTTTTTAAGAGAGTTGTGTAAAATTAGTGTCTAATTTAAAGATTAAAAACGTTTATTTTTAATAATAAATATATAACCGGAGTTTTTTCCTATGAAAAGCATCCTAAAAATTCACTATTTAGAAAAATAGGTTGTATTTACGGTTTTCGGTTGTCTTATACGGATAATTCAGATTTAAATTTAGCTAATTTTATACAGATCCTATTAATTGGATAGTTTATTTTTAAAGCCCTGTAAATTTCTTTTTTGTAACTGTACAATATTGTTGATTCCTTATAGGATTCATTAGTTTTCTTATAAGCGAAATAATCCAGTATTCCATCCAAATTCTTTTGGCTCTTCGTCATTCTCTATGGATAAGGTGATTTTCAATTCAAGACCGCGTTGGTTTTTATTAGGATATCCACACAAAACAACGAAGAGCCATTCTTTTTAACAATATCCGCTGCCTCAGTTATTTGAGTTCGTCTGATATAAGCCCAGAATACAATTTTTGATATATTGTTCAGTTTATCTCTCATGTTGTGAATCTCAAAACTCTTTAACAGTTGACTTTATTATATGCATTATATTTTCAAGTTTTAATTTTAGAATTGAGGAGCTGTGACGATTCAGCCTATCAAAAATCAGTCGAGATAGAAAAAAGGCTGACTGTTGCAAGGTCAAACTGTAATTGATCACATAAATCAAATATCTCTATGAGGTGTCAAGTCGCAGCCAGTGCAGAGTAAACACGTTGTGCGCGATTTATCTACACAGAGCGATTGGCGGTCAAGTATATCCCTCAGCATATTTTCCAGTTTCAAAAGCCTTGTCGTGCTCAGCCTATTGATATTTTTCGCATCTTTTCTCTGAGAATGGGGAGATACAGGTCTGAGGATCGGAATTATACATATTCCCGTTAGATGCATGGTTCCCTTCCGAACGGTCTCATCACTTTCTTCAAGGCCTATTATTAAATTCGAAGACACTCGGTTTCTGCCAACCAAGGAAATGCAAGGAAGGCAACCCCATTATATTTTTCTACCTGAAGTTCTTTATGAATCATGCCAATTGAATTAAGAAGCGAAAATAAATGATAAAAGAAGCGAAATAAATGATAAATCAACAATTTTGAATTATCCACCAACTTTAATGAAGGACTTCGTCTCTCATTTGGCATCTACTGCAAAATTAGCTGATTTATTCCTGCCGGAACCTTTACTTTTCTATGAGCAATTTGCAAGAGAGGGATATTCTGGCAGAAGGTAGCAACCTCCTGACATAGAAGAGGAAAGAGTTTCATCTGCCTGTTTTCAATCCTATTATCCTCGAGAAGTCAGTCTAGATGCCACCAGGTGCGGATTAGGAGGAAAATCCTCTGAAATTATAAATTTTTTGACGACCTGTCAGATCTGGAGTGATCGTACTGATTCCCAAAAAGCTTATTAAAGGCAGAGTTCTATAGCGTGAAACGCATTTGCTCTGAAAGTTCAGAAATTTAGCTGAAATAAAATTTTCTTGCTTATCAATTTAGCTAATTTAATAGAAGAGTTGAGAATTATGGCAATCCAGAAAGGCGATTTCATAAAGTTAAAATACACGGGTAGATTCGAAGATGGCAGGGTTTTCGACACAACCGATGAAGAGCTTGCAATAAAAGAAGAGATCTTTAACCCTCGCGGCCTTTACGGCGGAGATGTTGTTATTGTCGGGGCAGGACACACGATTGATGGCCTTGACCAGGATCTTGAAGGAAAGGAAGTTAGTTACACCGGAACAGTTGTAATCACTCCCGAAAAGGCCTTTGGCCCTAGCGACCCCAAGCTCGTAGAAACTGTTTCCATTACAAAGCTTCAGGACAGAAAAGCTCACCCTGGTATGCCTGTTGAGCTTGAAGGCAGAAGAGGAGTTGTCAGTAGAATTATAGGCCGCAGGGTCACAGTGGACTTTAACAGCCCTCTTGCAGGTAAGACAGTTACCTACGAATACACCATTGAAAAACTCCTTGAGACTGAAACTGAAAAAATTCAGGGTCTGCTCGCCCTTTACACTGGCATGAGGGATCTGGAAATCGAAATCGCTGACGGGGTTGCAAAAATCTATATCCCCACAGGTCTGACTTTCAACCAGCGCTGGCTCATGGCAAAGAACAGGGTAGCATCCGAAATCTTCAAGTACGCCGGCCTCAAAGAAATCCAGTTCATTGAAAAACTCGCAGCCGAATCCGAAGTTCAGGAACCCGCCGATGCTGAAGCTGAATCCGAAGTTAAGGCACCTAGCGAGGCTGAAGCTGAATCCGAAGCTAAATCCGAAGAGTCCTCAGAACCAGAAATCTGATTTCATCCTGAGATTAAACCAAAAAAGCGAAGAGCTCCTTCTCTTCGCAAATTTTATATATAATAATCGGGTTCTCTGTATGCACTTCCCATAATATCACATTTATATGCACCATTCTGTTTCCGGAAGCTGCAAGAACTTATCTTTCCAACCTGCTGAGGTAGCCCAGTGGTCTACGGCGCCGGTCTTGAAAACCGGTAGTGCTCACGCGCTACGGGAGTTCGAATCTCCCCCTCAGCGTAATTCAATTCTTTTCTAAAAATCGTTTTTTTTCTTTAATTCTTTAACTTTATTTTGAAAGGTTGTAGAGCTACATGATGGCGATTTAAATCAATTTGCTGAATCAAATGCTAAACTCAGTTCCATTGTCCTTTTTCAGTTCAATAAAGCCTTCTATCTATTCAATAAGAATGCTCATAATCTGGAGGTCGAGAGAATTCGAATTCTCAGACATTGAAAGTAATTTTTAAACAAGCTTAAAATGAGAATGTTCCGGAATGGAATGTTCTGGAATGAAAATTTTACTATCAGAATTTGAGTAGGATTTTCAACTTCAGGAATTTTAGAATTTTTGGTTTTTTTTCAAGTTATTTATCTATAAGCGACATTCTCCAGATGTTCTCAAAAATAACATTTTTCTTGCTATCGTTTTTTGAAAATTATTCAAAAATATCCAGTAATTATCTCAACTGAAGCTTCGAGAAATGGATATTGGAAGTTTTCAATGAAGGCAAAAGGTTAAAAATTATAGGACATTTCAAAAACACATGTTTGAATAAGCAAGGCCGTTTTCGGAAAAAACGATTGCAGAAAAAATTGTGAAAATTGAATGGACATCTGCGGAAAGTGGGTTCGATTTGCAATTTTTCCTTATTTTTCTATAACTGGTTCTTTTATTCTCCAATTAACATCCTGAATGTCTACATGGAATTTATAAAGAAAGCTGTCGTGAAGCAAAGTTATATTTTCAGGAAAAAGGCACCGGGACCAGGATCTTGTATCTAGTGGAATCTTTCACATCTCTTTTTTAATACAGATTTGGTCTATCGCCAGTAGTACACAAACCAGGAGAATTCTGGGGCACATCTGTAAATAGAGCTTGCAGTAGTACTCAGGCTATAAGATTCAAGATGTACTTCATGTCTGCATGCTTGAAATGTGTTATTTCCAGGAAAACTATAGAAAAGAGATAACTGCTTGAAACTAATCTAAACTTCATTAAAATACTTGTAAGTAATGGTCAGTATATAGATGATTATACAAAATATACATTTTGAAATTAAGTTTCTGAATAGACATTTAATAAGGAAAAAAGTCACCGATATAGAAAAGTAATAGATGAAAATTCATGGTGTTTATGAAAGGAGGAGAAAAATATATTAACAACTAATCTTCAAGTTTTTATAAATAAATGATTATATTTTAGTTTTTATAGGATCTCTCATATTTCCAAATTTCCAATACACTGTAAAGCTACGAACATCCGGTGAAGGTACATATTATGGAAATCTCTCTACTTGATCTTATCCTTCTCTCTGAAAAAAGGAAGAATGTGCTCATCCTCCTGCTTGAAGGGCCAAAGGATATAGAAACAATAAAAAAAAACCTTAATGCCAGTGCAACATCGATCCAGCCGCAGGTAAAAAAGCTCAAAGAACAGCACCTAATAGTCCAGGAAAAAGATCTCTACAAGCTTAGTGAAATCGGGAGAATCATAGCTGATAAAATGAAGCCCCTTTTAGATACCCTTTCTGTTCTGGAAGAAAATGCAGATTACTGGGCTGGCAGGGATATGACCGAGATTCCACCTTTTCTCCTGCGGCGGATCAACGAGCTTGGACACTGCACTATAATCGAACCTAATATAGACAATATGTTTGAGATGATCCCCGAGTACGTCAAAAATGCTGAAAAGGCAAAAAAGCTGGAGGCTGCAATTCCTTACTTCCATCCTCTATTTCCTTCTTTTTACCTCAAAATTGCCGAAAATGGAGTCCATATATCACTTATTCTTCCAGAAGCAGTCCTTAAAAGGTGGTTTGAAGATTACAGAGAACAAACAGATAAATTTATAAAAATGAAAAACACTAAACTTTTTGTCTGCACTGAATGTGAAAGGATTCCGGCTATCACGGCTGCAGATAACTTCATGGCAATGGCCCTTTTTCCGAAAAATCCTGTTTTTGACCGAAAGTATGTGATCTGTTTTGAAACTGGAGCTCTGGCCTGGGCAAAAGAACTCTATGATTATTATGAACAGCTCTCCGAAAGGATTCGTGATATTGATAACTATGCAGAGACTGAAAAGCGCGAAGCTTAATTATATTCCTGTCATCCGTCACACATATTTTCAAACCCTGCCTTACCCCTTGAATAGGCCTCATGCCAGCCGGGAGGCACAGGCATTTTTTCATAGAGGGTTTTTCTCTGTGCCTCAAGAAGCTCAGGTTCTTTTCCCATGAACTCTGCAGCACACAGCACTCTGTTTTCCACCTTTCCAGCCAGCTCTTTTAACCACCTGTAGCCTTCAAAAGACCTGAGAAGATGATGATCCAGGATCAGTGTATCTACATTTCTGGCCAGAAGAAAAGCATTTTCAAAAGCTTCTTTTCCTATTTCGGGGATACGATGTGAAAGATAAAGAGGAGGGCCTGAAGCAAATACAATTTTTGGCTTCCAGGCAAGCACTTTAAGGACTGCTTCCCTGTCCAGAAGCTGGATGTCTGAACTATGGACAAAAACCTCATCTCCCTCACAAATGCGGGTCATCATTACTGCTCCAAACCCCTTTTCTCTGACTCCGTGAGGAGTAGGGGAAGAAAAATCCATATTTCCAGAACTCCCGCCCTCTGAAGCTGGAAGAGGAAAGCCCAGAAAATCAGATAGCTCGTTTCTCCTCTTTGTGGACAGGCTAGAGATTTTTTCCGGGCCTTTGCACCAGAAATTTACTCCTTCCAGAGAAGGTAGAGCTTCCATCGGTAGCTGGTAGGGATCTTCAGCCCTCAGCGGCATGTGATCTCCATGATAATGGCTGATCACAATATCTGTCACTCCTTCAAGCGCAAAAAGAACCTTTTCTCTTATCCTGAAAGCAGCAGCAACTTCTACAGGATGAGGGAATAAACCGGAACGTAAGCGTGCAAGAGCAACCCCTGGATCAATTACAATCTTTCTCTCATCCGTTTTTATAACACAGGCAAGGGATCTTGCCCCAAAAGACTCGCATCCCAGTATTTCAATCTTCACATTTCACTCCTTCTGAGAAAGATACTCTCTTGAAAACATTTCCACGGTCAGAATAAAGTAGGAGAGAAGAAGGGGGCCTATAACAATTCCTATCAATCCGAAAAGGGATACCCCTATGACAATCCCGAGCAGGGATACAAAAGGATGGATTTCTCCAACTCTGTTCTGGATAATGGGCCTGAGAAAATTGTCGATCACACCTATAAATATCCCTACGGAAAGGATAGCTATTCCTGCAGTGTAGTCCCCCTGGGTCAGCTGGACAATGGTTGCAGGAACCCAGATTAAAGGTGCCCCGAGAACAGGCAAAAAAGAAAATATTGCTGCAAGGGCACCCCAGAGAAAAGCTCCCCGGATATCAAAGATTAGGAAGGTGATGGTCAGAATTGCACCCTGGAAAAGAGCTATGGCTCCACTAGAAATAAGAGTTGTCCAGACAATTTTTCCGAACTCTTCCATGAGAGTGGCTGAATTTTCTTTATTAAACGGGATTGCAGCATAAATTTTGTGTACGAAAGCCGAATTCTCCCCTGTTAAAAGATAATAAAGCAAAAAATACATGATCAGAAGGCCTATGGACTGCTGGCTCAGGTTCTGGATAGAACCCAAAATAAACGCGCTTATGTAATTGATGGCTTGAGAACCAATATCCATAGCCTTTTCCTGTATCTTCGTTTGGAGAGGACCAGTAGGAATATCCAGCCTTGAAAGATAATGAGTGAAGAATTGGCCGCCAGCCTGAATAGATGCAACAATAGATTCCTGGTTAAGTAAAAGCTGCTGGATTTCACCAATAATTATACTCAGAAGAAAATACAATGGGATCAGTACAACAAATGTTGAAATAATTATTACCAGGATTGCTGCAAATTGCTTTCGAATTCTGGTTTTTTTTAAGAAAAAGTGATAAAGAGATCTGAATAGAATAAAGAGAATAAAAGCCCCGAAAAAATAATTCAGATATGGAAGTGTGGCATAAACAATGACAGCAGTCAGGACGATTATGATTAGAAGGGCTAGAGCCATTTTTACAATTCTTTCCATTGAATCCAATAGGGTTTTCTATTATAAAATTATGTAAGTTTAACAATCCCATTTTGTCCAGCCTGAAACTTTAATTCTGCCTTCTACCTGCATAACCTGGGCTGAAAATGCAGGTGGAATGCGAACAAAATAATTATGGAAAATCCGTAATCAGGGTCTGCCGTTCATCTCTTTCTCTGAGCTTTGCAACCCCTAAGCCTACAAGCCTGAATTTTTGCCTTCCAATAAATTCCGAAAGGAGCTGCATAGCCGTCCTTTTAATCACGAATATGTCTGAAGTCCAGATAGGAACGGTTTTTGAGCGCGTATACGTGGAGAAGTCCTCAAAACGCACTATAAGGGTTACGGTTTTGAAAAGAAAACGATGTTTCAGGAGGGAACTGTGCACGCTTTCCGCAAGCATTTCCAGAGATCCGGTAATCTTTACAGGATCATTCGTGTCTTCCTCAAATGTCCCATGTCTGCTTATGGACTTTACCCCTTCCCTTTCCCTGACTTCTTCAAAATCGAGCCCATTTGCCATCTGCTTCATCCGAAGCCCCATTTTTCCGAACCTTTCCGAAAGCAGCTGGACATCGCAATTTGCTAACTCTTCTACTCTGGATATTCCCATTTCTTTCAGGGCTTCTGTTGTTTTTTCCCCTATTCCCGGAATTTTTGAAACTTTCAGTGGAAAAAGAAACTCTCTGGCATCTCCAGGCCTGACAACTGTCAGCCCGTCAGGTTTCTGAAAGCCAGACGCAATCTTTGCAATAAGCTTATTCGGCCCGACTCCTACCGAACAGCTAATTCCTTCCTGCCTATGGACCTCATCCTTGATCCTTAGAGCACATAGGGCAGCCTCTTCAAAATTCCTGACCTCAGGCCCTGGCACAAGATAAGCTTCATCCACACTGACCTGCTGGAACTTTTCCGCAAACCCCTTAAGAACTTCCATTACTCCTGCCGAAACCCCGGCATAGAGCTTCATGTTCACAGGCAAAAATACAGCATCCGGACAGAGCTTATAAGCCTGTGAAATTGGCATTGCAGAATGGATTCCGTACTTTCTTGCCTCATACGAACAGGTACTTACAACTCCCCTGCCTGATCCTCCTTTAGGGTCAGAACCCACAACCACTGGAAGTCCTTTCAGTTCGTGCCTTTCTCTTACCTCCACGGACGCAAAAAAGCTGTCCATATCCACATGGAGGATAATCCGCCTTTCAGGATTGCTTTTTTTAGGATTGGAGATAGGCATTACTGTAAGATACAATAGAACATGTAAAAAAGGCTTGAGGAAGTCAGGTGAAAGTATTAAAGGAATGCGAAAAAGGTTATGTGGAGTCTTCTTCGGCTAACACTATACATCTCATATTATCATTAGCAATTGCCTTCTCTAAAAGAGCACTATCTGGTTAGTACGCGCAACGAAATAACCTATGCAAATTATTAGTCATTGGAATTTCGATTGGTGACATTGATGCTGAAAATCAAGATGTACAATCGGAGACTTGCATAGCTTATTCTGTGACCAGTCCTTAGCAGACAAAGTACAGGTTAATTAGGCAGTCCGTTTCTTACTGGTAGATATTTAAATAATCGGTTTCTCTTTGAAGCAGATGTCCATTTTCATTTGCTCGAAAGCAGTCCCGAAGCTCCAAAGCAGAACTAAACTGATTTTGATACAGCCTGAAAAGTTAGATTAATATAGTCACGAGACTAAACAATGTAACATTAGTTATGAACTACAGACATTTTTATTGCATGTGTTTTTTGTTGCAATAATTACAGTCGTGATTAAAGTTACGATGTTGTTCCTAGAATCACTATATTATTGTAAATTTATCAAATTTGTAATGATGTTACATTAACTTTGTCCGTAGATTTCGGAACTGAGCAATTGATATGAAAGTTTCGAAGACTAAGGTCAAGTTTTACGTATAGATTTTATATAAAACAATGGAGTAGGAGACATGAATACTAACAAAATATCATATTCAGTAGTCTTCACGTCATTAGCTGTGATTCTATTTTTAATTCTCATTTTATCTACCGCATCTGCAGCTTCTTCGCCCAAGATTACTGAAACCCGGATTACCACAAATCCATCAAATTCAGAACATCCTGCTATCTACGGTAACACGATAGTGTGGCAGGACGACCGCAATGGAAACTGGGACATCTATATATATGATACTTCCACAAAACAGCAGATTCATACTACCAATACATCAAGTCAGACAAATCCTGCTATTTATGGTAACAAAGTAGTGTGGCAAGATGACCGAAATGGAGGATCTGATATTTACCTGCAGGATCTCTCCATTAAAAAACAAACTCGGGTCACAACCAGCGGAAAAGCCTACAATCCCAGAATCAACGGTAACAGGATAGTATGGCAAGATAAACGCAATGGCCAGGATAACTGGGATATTTATATGTACGATATTTCCAGCGGGAAGGAAACCCAAATAACCACCAATGGATCAAATCAGACGAGACCCGATATCTTCGGGGACAGGATAGTATGGTATGACGATCGGAATATAGATGAAAATGTGGATGAAAATACTTATGGACACCCGCTGATTTATATCTACAATGTTTCCACTTCCGTGGAAATCCCGATAAACTATGAAGGAATCTTTTATTTTGTTTGGGATTCTCCCAGGATCTACGGGGATAGAATTGTGTGGATGGCAGAAGGCGTAGGTACAAACTACAACATCTACATGTACGACCTCTCCACTTCCACCATGACTATGATCATAGAACCCCCCCTTAGTACTGGCTATGACTCTCAACCTGCTATCTATGGCAATAGGATCGTATGGACACGGGGGGATATGGCGCCTGGTAATAATGATATCTATATGTACGATCTTTCCACCTCCACCGGAACTCAAATCACCACGAATGAACATTGGCAAAGTGAACCTGCAATCTATGGTGACAGGATAGTTTGGATGGATGAACGCAACAGCAAGAACTATGAAACTAACTACGATATTTACATGGCTACTCTCAGTTCAAACCTTCCTGCTGCTGCTTTTTCTGCATCCCCGACCTCCGGATATGTACCTCTGAAGGTACAGTTTACTGATAAGAGTACAGGCTCTCAAACTTCCTGGAGATGGAGTTTTGGAGACGGGACATATTCAACAGTCAAAAACCCTGTACACACATACAGTAAAGCAGGAAAATATACTGTCAGCTTGACAGTAAAGAATGCTGCTGGAAGTAATACGGTAACGAAATCCAGCTTTATTGTTGTAAATGTTTTGAGAGCTCCCATTGCTGCTTTTTCTGCATCCCCTATATCTGGAAAAGCACCATCGAAGGTGCAGTTCATAGATAAAAGTGTCAACAGTCCAACTTCATGGAAATGGAGTTTTGGAGATGGCAAATACTCAACCCAAAAGAATCCTGCACATACATACAGTAAAGCAGGAAAATACACTTCTAGCCTAACAGTAAAAAATGCTAAGGGTAGTAATACTAAAACAATATCTAATTATGTTACAGTGAAGTAAGTGAGACCTGGTAAAAAATCTAGTGCCGTGTCAACAGTAAAATGTCTTATAAAATCGAGTTCTGTAAATTCTGCGAGTGATGGATAATTTCACAAGGTCAACAGTAGGTGGGAAAAAATTCATATCACCCAGACTTTACAGAATCCAGTCCTCTAAGTCCGGTTATTCCCTGATCGTCACAGATACAAAAAAGCTGTCCATATCTACATGGAGGACGATCCGCCTTTCAGTATTGTTTTTTTTAGAATTGGAGATAGGCATTACTGTAAGATAGAATAGAACATGTAAAAAAGGCTTGAGGAAGTCGAGTGAAAGTATTAACGTGATTTCAAAAAAGCATTTCTACAATACGGGAAATATTATAACATGGACATAGTCTCAGTCATTTATTCCTGGTTCTTAAAAGGGGGGGAGTTTCATTAAAGAAGAGCAATACACCTCAAAACAGGGTACAGATCCTATAAAAATCGGAAAAAATATTATCGGGCAACCTTTTCCAAAGGTAACATCAAAATCCCTTGCAGGCAAGGTTGTGACCCTTCCGGAGACTGCCGAAGGAAAGGTGACACTCATCTATATTGCTTTTGTGCGCAGTGCCCAGAGCATGATTGACTCCTGGGCTCAGCCTTTAGAGCTGAAATTCGGGAAAGATAGCAGGTTTGCTATCTACGAGGTCCCTATGATAAACGCGGCATGGAAAGTTCTCTCCTGGATGATTGACTCCGGAATGAGAGGCGGAATTCCCGTAGAGAAACATAATAACGTGGTCACCTTTTACGGGGATTACTCAGACTACCAGGAAGCCCTTGGGATGGAAGACACTAACTTCGCCTATGTTTTTTTGCTGGATCAAAAGGGAATTATCCGCTGGAAAGGGCATGGGTATGCAAGTCCTGAGGCCGAAAAAGAGCTTGTCGAGACTGCAAAGACTCTCATATGACAATTAATTTAAAGCAAATCGATTTAAAGCAAAATAGAGGGGAAAATGAAGGTAAAAATGTTAATATTTGGGTTTCTTGCCATTATTGTCCTTGTTTTCGCAACTTATGCCGTCCTGAGAACAGTGCCAATTAGTGACTGCGGCGAAAACGGGACAGGACTTGCCTGTATTAAACTTCCGCCTGGTTTTTCCATTGATTACTATGCCGAGAATATTGAGGGTGCAAGATCAATGGTTCTTAGCCCAAACGGTACTCTTTTTGTCGGAAGCCGGGATGCAGGTAAGGTCTATGCTGTCCTTGATCGAAACAATGACAGTAAAGCCGACGAAGTGTTTGTGCTTGCCGAGGGTCTGGATATGCCAAATGGGGTGGCATTCAGGAATGGTTCTCTGTATGTTGCTGAGGTTTCCAGGGTTCTCCGCTATGATAACATCGAAGCAACGCTTGAAAATCCACCCGCACCCGTTGTGGTCAATGATAAGTTCCCATCCGATCGTGCACACGGCTGGAAATACATTAAGTTCGGTCCTGACGGAAAGTTGTATGTGCCTGTGGGAATGCCATGTAATGTCTGTAACAAGGAAGGAGAAGACGAGCGTTATGGAACAATCATGAGGATGGAGCCGGACGGAAGCCAGCCTGAGATTTTTGCAAAAGGGGTCCGGAACACAGTCGGTTTCGCCTGGCATCCTGAAACTGGGGAGTTGTGGTTCACTGACAATGGGCGGGACTGGCTTGGAGATGACATACCTCCGGACGAACTTAACCGGGCACCTCGAAAGGGAATGCATTTTGGTTTTCCCTTCTGCCATGGAGGCGATATTCCTGACCCGGAATTCGGAGGACTTAGGAACTGCTCGGAATTCACACCTCCGGAAATTAAACTGGGACCGCATGTTGCTGCCCTTGGAATGACCTTTTACACGGGCACAATGTTTCCTGAAGAGTATAGAAACCAGATCTTTATCGCTGAGCACGGCTCATGGAATCGGAAAATTCCCATCGGATACAGGGTTAGCCTTGTAAGGCTGGAAAATGGAACAGCTGTTAGCTACGAACCCTTTGCCGAGGGCTGGCTCAAGGGGCTTGCAGCCTGGGGAAGGCCTGTGGATGTCCTTGTAATGCCTGACGGAGCTCTGCTTGTTTCGGACGATAAAAATAATGCAATTTACAGGATCAGCTACAGCTGATCTTTCATTGCCGATTAAGCAGATAGATGACTGACGAAAGACACTGGAAAAATCAGAAGGTAAGGAAAAGAAGAGATGAAAGTGAAGAAATCGACGCCTAAATGGGAGAATTTAAAACGATAGGGGTTGGGACAATTAATAATTATAGTGGTAAAAATATTTGGCTCTCCGCTGTTTCGTGTGGATATCATCACAAAAACCAATGCGGGTAAATTGAAAAAGCATCTTACCCATAAGGAATAGCGAAGAGCCAAATATTTATTGTTACATTCGCATATACAAGAAATAGGGGTGAATAGTTTGTTATCCAAAATACCTGTAGACCTTCAGAACGTATCCGAAGAAAATATTGATAAGGAAATTCTAAGAGCAGCGATTATCGCTGAGCTTGATGCCGTAAACCTTTATGAGCAAATGGCCAGCCTGACTAAAAATAAGGATATAAAAGCGATCCTCATGGATGTTGCAAAGGAAGAAAAAACGCACGTCGGGGAGTTTCAGGCACTCTTACTTCGATTTGACCCTCAGCAAAAACAAGAACTTGAAGCCGGAGCTGAAGAGGTGGAAGAGGAATTATCCAAATAATTCTCTCAATCTCCACAAATCCCGATTTTTCCATGGAGAGTCTCCGGGAAAACTCGATATTTAACTTTTTATATTGATGCTTTTCTCACAGTTTCTTCCCTAAGAGCTCATTCTAAAACTGAAAATTTGCTTCTTGAATCTTGTATTCTGAATAATCGATCAATTTTCTGATAATGAAAGCAATTCTGAAAACTCCCACTGATTAACAATAAAATATTTTCTGGGATGAGTTCAAGGCAACTTTAAGGATTTATCCATCCTGAAACCAAACTTCTTCAGCTTAAAAATTGATCCAGAGCACTAAAAGGATGTGAATTCCAATAAATAAAGGTACCAGAAATTTAAATATAGGCTTCTGGGTCTTATGCCTGAAATGCTGCATACCGAACCATGCGCCGATTGGTCCGAAGAAAGAAGCAATCAGAAGGCTCTGCTCTGAAACTCTCCATGTTCCCTTTCGTGCCTTGAATTTATCCATTCCATAAAGAGCGAAAGAAGATGCATTAAGGAAAATATAAAAAATGGGAAAAATAAGTTGTATACTCTCTAACATAATACTGATACTATAATTCAACTTATATCGAGAGCGTCGTAAAAGTACAGAACTGTTAGATTTATAATAGAATGTTGCACTTTTCGTTTCTTTTCTATCCCAAATCAAATCACTTATATACGGTTAACACTTTCAT
>MDTP02000095.1 GCA_001714685.2 Methanosarcina sp. Ant1
ATATATTTGATGAAAATACCTCTAAAAATTGGAGGATTTTTATGAAGTGCAAAATTTTGCGCTGAAATCTTTACGATAGGTAACTATTAGCTACTTTTACGACTCTATCTACTAATAGTGAAAACGCAAGTCAGCCTGCGATCTATGGCAAACGGATAGTATATGCAGTAAGCGATCTGTATCAAGGTAACATTCACATCTATGAGATATCTACTGCCAAAAAAACTCGCATAACTACCAGTACCATGGCATTTAGTCCATCTATATATGAAGATAAAATCATATATGCAGATCTTCGCAATCCAGAAGAGCCGGATGCCAGAGACATTTATCTATATAACCTCTCATCAACAGTACAAAATCCGCCTGTAGCTGAATTTTATGCAAAAGTAACTTCTGGAACTGTACCTTTAGTTGTTTTATTCACTGAAACCAGCACTGGCGGAATACCGACTTCCTGGCTCTGGAATTTTGGAGACGGGATTGACTCAAAACATGCCATGAATGCAACCCACACTTTTACGAAGCCAGGGGTGTATAACGTTACTTTAACAGTGGCAAATGAAGCAGGCAATAGTACGGTGACGAAATCGAATTATATTACTGTAACTCCCCCACAAGCACCAGTGGCAGATTTCGCTACTAATGTAACCTCTGGAACAGCACCTCTAACGGTGTTATTCGCTGCTACAGGTATTGGTGAAGCACCTACATCCTGGTATTGGGATTTCGGCGATGGTATCAATTCAAAAAATGCGACTGTAATTCACGTGTTTACGAAACCAGGAAATTATACAATCAGTCTGACTGTAGGAAACATTATAGGGAACAATACAGTGACAAAGCCGGGTTACATAGTTGTTACTGATCCAAATGCTCCGGTTGCAAACTTCAGTAGCAATGTTACCGAGGGTTATGCACCCCTTGTAGTACAGTTTAATGATATTTCCCAAAAAGCAACTTCAAGGATCTGGGACTTAAATGGCGACGGACAGCCCGACTCCAGTGATATAGATCCGGTTTATGTATATGCAAATTCTGGAACCTATTCTGTCAACCTGACTGTAAGCAATGAAAACAAAACTGCCTCAAAAACTGCTGCAATAAATGTACTTGAAGAAAGCAGTTCAAGCAGTGGCAGTAGTGGTGGCAGCAGCCACAGCAGCGGTGGAAGCGGTGGTGGCGGTGCCGGTGGCTCCCCTGAGCCTCAAAGCAATATTGAGATAAAAGAACTTTCTCATACTTTCATTTTAAAAGGGCTACCTGTAACTTTTGACTTCCCTCAGAAAGCTACTGCTGTCGTGAGCATAAACTTCGATTCAAAGAAGACAGTAGGCAAGACAACAACAATTGCTGAGATGCTGAAAAATAAATCTTCACTGGTTTCAGGAGTGCCTGCTGACGAAGTCTACAAGTACTTAAATATCTGGGTCGGAAATGGTGGATATGCAACTGAGAAGAATATCGAAAATGCAGTTGTAAGTTTCAAGGTTTCTCAATCCTGGGTAAATGATAAAAAGATTGACAAAAAAACTATCGCTCTGAACAGGTACAGTGACAACACATGGAACAAGCTTACAACAAGCCTGTCAAATGAAGACGATAGCTACCTGTACTTTACTGCACAAACTCCCGGATTCTCTCCCTTTGCAATAACGGGTAAGGCAATGGAAAAAGAATCAGTGACTGAAATACAGTCTAAACCTAACACTCAGGATCTTGAACAAAATAATGGAAGTACAGCAGCAAGCTTAGAACAGACGACTGCGCAGAAAGAAAGCCCAAACACTTCTGGAAAAGGAAGCACAGGTATGCCTGGCTTTGAAATAGTTTCTGGCATTGTCTGTCTGCTTGGAGTATTCTTGTATAAAAGAAAATAATAGAGCAATTATTGTAGATAGTGCGGGTTTTTGATCAAATCTGACAGATCGGCAATTCGCTTTTTTCTTTCAGATTTAATCTTTATTCTTTTGCTTACGGTTTTTAGTAACTTATCCGCCTACCTTTTTTGAATCTTATATCCCGAAGATTAAAACCAAAAGAGTAGGCGTTTTCACCTCCTAGATGATAAGCACACGCTCGCAGCGGGTTTCAAAGCGAGATTCAGGATAAATATATTGGCGTATTTTCTTTGAAATAGGCGCGAAGGTAAATTGATTTTCTTAGCTTCAGGTTGATTTAGGGAATCAAAATTATGCTCGGTTAAGATACGAAAAGCCTAAAAGTGTTATTTTTTGTGCTAACAATATAAAATTCAAGTCGGAAAATCTCTATATAGTATTCGAACTTGTGCATAAAAATCATTAACCGATGACAAATATAATCCAATTCAATAATTCACACGCTGTATGCAGGTACTCAAGGATCAGGAATGACAGCAGCATTTTAAGATCAAATGTTGTTATCATGGTCCATAGGATCAGGATCATGGAGATTAAGCACAGGCTTGACTGACACAGACCGTAAATCGATACAATTTTAAAACTAAACCCTGAAGCTCAGAAGATATCTTCCTAGCATAGTAATGCTTTTTTTAGTTCAAAGCCGATAATTGTAAATGGATATTCCAGAGAGAAAAGACCTTCTAGGAGCTAACCTTCAAGGAGCTGACCTTATAGAGGCTAACCTTCGAGGAGCTAACCTTCGAGGAGCTAACCTTCAAGGAACTGACCTTATAGAGGCTAACCTTGAAGAGGCTAACCTTCTAGGAGCTAACCTTCAAGGAGCTGACCTTATAGAGGCTAACCTTCGAGGAGCTAACCTTCAAGGAACTGACCTTCGAGGAGCTAATCTTCAAGGAGCTAACCTTCAAGGCGCAAACCTTCAAGGCGCGAACCTTCAAGGCGCGAACCTTAAAGAGGCTAACCTTAAAGAGTCTAACCTTGAAAATGCTAACTTTCGAGGAGCTAATCTTCAAGAGGCTAATCTTCAAGCAGCTGATATTTTTTATGCTGATCTTACAGAGGCTAACCTTCCGGGGGCTAACCTCCAAGAAGCTGACCTTTCAGAGGCTAAACTTGAAGGGGCTAACCTTGAAAGGGCTAAACTTGAAGGGGCTAAACTTGAAGGAGCTAACCTTGAAAGGGCTAACCTTAAAAGAGCTTTTCTTATGGATGCTAAACTTGAAGGAGCTAACCTTCGAGGAGCTAAACTTGAAGGAGCTCACCTTTTAGAAGCGCATCTTGAAAGAGCTGATCTTATTGATGCAGACCTTTCTAAGGCTTTACTCATTAATACTCACCTTGAAGGAGCTGACCTTTTTAAGGCTCATCTTGAAGGGACAATACTTTTGGGCGCTCAGCTTTCTGACGCTAACCTTAAAGGATCCATAAATTTATCACTTGATCAGCTTTCAAAAGTGAAAACACTTTACAATGCAAAATTAGACGATAAGCTTCTCACACCCCTAAAAAAGAAATATCCTGCCCTTTTTGAAGTACCTGATTAAGATGAAAAAGGTCAACCTGTGCCTGGAAAGTTGGTCCTCCGACAGGCAAGATTAAGGCAAAGCCTTCACGTCGACACAAGCAAAATAGAATGAGTAATCATAAGACACCCGCCCAAATTTTCTGTCATTACTGGTGTAGAAGATCAAAAGAAAGTTTTCGGATGAAGATAGATAAGAACCGCTTCAGTCTCGTACTTATCTAATAACCGGGCTATGCAAATATCTATAGTGTTATATTACGATAGGGATTATTAATATCAGATATTATGGAAGTAATCATTATCCTCTAACCGCAGGTGAGATTAATATGAGTGTATTTGACACGATCAAGGACAGGAGAAGCATAAGGGTTTATAAAGGCGAGCGCATACCGAAGGACAAGCTAGAGAAACTACTGGAGGCCGCAAGGCTTGCGCCATCGGCCGCAAACCGGCAAAACTGGAAGTTCATTGTTGTCGAGAACGAGCAAATAAAAAACCAGCTTGTTACCGCTTGCAATAACCAAGCCTTCGTAGGTACCGCTTCGCACGTCATCGCAGGCATTGGGGACTCATCCCAAAAGTGGCACCAGGTCGACCTTGCCATCGCTCTTGAGCACGTTGTCTTGGAGGCTGTCGAGCTAGAGCTGGGCACTTGCTGGATTGGCGCTTTCAAGGAAGACGAAGTCAAAAAAATACTCAAGATACCGCAGGACAAAAAAGTCGTCGCTTTACTGACTGTGGGGGTCCCAGCTGAATCGCCCGCCGCCAGGCCAAGGAAAGCTATGGAAGAAATCGTAGCTTACAACGAATATACATAAAAGCCGATATCTTCTTTTGCTCTCTTAGAACTTACACACTTCAGATGCAGAATCAAGTACATCAAAAGTCATATTTAAAATTTAAATTTTAGAAAATTGTTAGCTTCTGCTGTTGATTTTGTACTTCTTATGCATAAGTCCTACCTCTGTAAACGATTAAGAGTCTATCCGAAAAGTATTGTGATCACTGTAACTTTTTACAATATACTATTATTGACTTTTCGGAAGGCTCGAAACCGATTCCATTGGTCATCGGTTAAGGTTTAAAATGTCATTCTTGCCACTGATTTTATATTACTCAAATATATTAAATTTGTACGTAACTATTCAAAGTCATGTTCCAGCAGGACAGTTCCTTTATTTTTCTTATTCATTTCTTTACTTTTCTTATTCATTTCTTTACTTTTCTTATTCATCCCCTACTCCCACCTTTGTAATTATTTTTACCTGGAAGGTTCATTTTTCGGGAGAAGCCTCAATTTCCAGCCTTACCATCTGGACATGAACATATCCCTTGTCATCGAGAGGGTGATTACTTACAAAAAGGGTCACAAGTTCATTTATAAAGTCTTCTTTCAACTCTTCAGGTACTCGCTGTGTATAAGGATGCCATGTTGACTCAATCCAAGCAAATAGACCTTTTTTTCCTTCAAGGGCCATGTCTTTTGAGCTCATTTGCAGTCGCTTCACTGAAAAACCTGAATCTTTGAGCCATTTACCGTATTCTTCAGGTCCGTAAGATCCATATGGAAATACAAAATCCCTGAAATAAGAGTTCCATTTTTCATCCTTAAGCATTGAGTCAATGATTTTAAGAATTTCTGCAGCGTTTCCCCTCCCTCCAAACTGAGCCAGCAATACTCCGCCGGGTTTGAGGCTTTTCCAAAATCCTTTAAGGACAGCTTCCGGAGCCTTTATCCAGTGAAGGACAGCGTTGGAAAAGACAATATCGAACTCAGAATCAAAGGTAAGTTTACGTGCGTCCGTCTGCATAAAAGCAAGGTTTGGAAACTTCTCTGTAGGGTAGTGATTCCTGGCAAAAGTGATCATTTCTTCTGAAAGATCGATTCCTAGAACAGAGCCATCAGGCAAGTTCCTAGCTATTTCAGCACTAAGCTTTCCATCCCCGCAGCCTACATCAAGAACCCTTTCATTTCCTTTGAAATGCAGTTTTGCAAGCAGCTCAAGCCCCCAGTTTTTCTGAGCTGAGGAATTGGAAGAATAAAGGTTTGGATCCCAGCAGTACATAAAAGCAATTTGTTTCTTCCAGAAATAAAGATTTCCGGTTCTGGTGAGATATGAGTGGTCCTGAGGTATAGACTAGATAAAGGCTAGATAAGAAAAATTATAAACAGGCAGATAAAAATCATTAGAAACGTTAGATAATAAACATTAAAATAAATAATCAAATGATAAAGATAATTTGGTGAACGGGTTTAACCCTGTTGTGGTTAGATTTCTGTGGTTTGTTCTGTTTTTAGTGGTTTGTTCTGTTTTTAGTGGTTTGTTCTGTTTTTAGTGGTTTGTTCTGTTTTTAGTGGTTTGTTCTATTTTTAGTGGTTTGTTCTGTTTTTAGTGGTGTGATCTTGTAAATGTGGTCCAGAGCAAGCCCGTTCACTATGCAATTGACTCGAATGTTTTATTGGCTATATAAATATTTGGATACTATTATATTAATTTGCCTTTTTGTCCCAATAAATGAAGGTTTTAATGGCTTAAATGGGGATTTTTTTCCTGATTATTGCTCTTACATGTTAATAAATTATCAATATACTAATATTGTCAATATAAATACTCTCTTTCGGCAAATTTTCTTACTTCTATCTTTTTTTACTTATGTCTCCTCAGTCTTTTTTCTATGCCGACCTTTCAAATCATTTTCATTTATCGAGTACTTTTCGACCAATATTTGTCTTTCTTTCAAATATTTCAGTGCATTTTCCCGCCTCTTCACAGTTTTTTCATCCCCAAGCTGTTTATACTATGAAGTTTTTCCATATCTAGATTATACTCTTAATTCTCACAATGAAATTCTAAGGAGATTTGCAATGAGAAGTTCTATTATAAAAGAGGGTCCGGAACGTGCTCCCAACCGCTCACTCCTGAAAGCGACTGGGGTCACAGATGCCGAGATGAAGAGGCCGTTCATCGCAGTCGTCAATTCCTGGAACGACATAATTCCTGGCCATATCCACTTGAATAAACTTGCCGAAGCCGTGAAAGCCGGAATCAGAAACGCTGGGGGAGTTCCTTTTGAATTTCATACCATAGGGGTTTGCGACGGAATCGCAATGGGACACGAGGGCATGAAATATTCCCTGCCTAGCAGAGAGGTTATTGAGGATACAATCGAAATTATGGTTAAAGCTCATCAGTTTGACGGTATGGTCCTTATCCCTACCTGCGATAAAATCGTGCCAGGACACCTTATGGCAGCAGGCAGGCTTGATATTCCTTCAATTGTCGTAACCGGAGGACCTATGCTTCCGGGCTATGTGGATGACAAGTATACGGATCTTATCTCAGTATTCGAGGGAGTGGGGGCTTACAGAGCAGGCAAACTCTCCGAAGATGACCTTAAAAGGCTCGAAAATCTTTCCTGTGCGGGGGCAGGATCCTGTGCAGGTATGTTTACAGCAAATACTATGGCCTGCATGACCGAAGCTCTTGGGCTGAGCCTTCCGGGCTGTGCAACTGCCCATGCCGTTGATGCAAAAAAGACTCGAATTGCCAAGGAATCGGGAGAACGTATTGTGGAAATGGTCAGAGAGAACCTGACTCCCAGGAAACTTGTCAATTTCAAATCTTTTGAAAATGCCATAATGGTAGATATGGCAATCGGAGGGAGCACGAATACTACCCTGCATCTTCCTGCTCTTGCCCATGAATTCGGGCTAAAACTATCTCTCGAGGCCTTTGACGAACTAAGCAGAACAACACCCCATCTGATCTCGCTGCGTCCAGGCGGCCCGAATTTCATGCTGCACTTTGACAGGGCAGGAGGAGTTCAGGCAGTTATGCAGAGGCTTTCCCCTAAACTCCATCTTGACCAGCTTACGGTTAATGGCAAAACTATAGGGGAAAATCTGAAAGAACTCGATATTGTTAATCCGAAGCTAAATAAAGAGATTATTACAACTCTTGAAAAGCCGATCCATGCTCAGGGGGGAATTGCAGTCCTTAAAGGCAGCCTTGCTCCTGACGGCTCGGTTGTGAAACAGGCAGCAGTTGATCCCAGAATGCACGTCCACACGGGCCCTGCTCGAGTCTTTGACTGTGAAGAAGACGCTATGAAGAGTATTCTTGCAGGTCATGTGAAACCCGGGGATATTTTAGTCATCCGCTATGAAGGCCCGAAAGGCGGTCCCGGGATGCGGGAAATGCTTGCAGCTACAGCCGCAATTGCAGGTATGGGCCTGCTAGAATCCGTGGCTTTGATAACTGACGGTCGTTTTTCCGGAGGGACCCGCGGACCCTGTATCGGACACGTATCTCCAGAAGCCAGTGAAGGAGGACCAATTGCCCTGGTAAAAGATGGGGATATGATAGAAATCAATCTTCCTGAAAGACTCCTTAACCTGAAGGTTTCCGAAGAAGAGCTTAAAAAGCGGAAAGCTGTCTTTGTGCCCCCTAAAAAGGAAGTCACAGGTTACCTTGCCAGATATCAGCGTTCCGTCCATTCCGCAAGTACAGGCGGGATAGTGGACTGAGAGGTCGTTGATTATATTTTGAAAAACCTTTTCTGGAGGGCTTATCCCTCCGACTTTTCTTTGAATTTTTTCTAGTAGAGGTTCCGGATACTAAAGGTAAGGTAGTCGTTATATCTGGGCAGACTTTATGAATATAAAAATATAAAAATATAAAAATATAATACTATAAAAAATATTTTAATATTGGATGAATCAAACCAGCAGGTTTACAGGGTGTCGTGAAGCAGGTTCGATATCGAGATCAGCTACAGCCTCAGAAATCATGATATCGCTCATTGCAGCCATGGGAAAAACGTACGGGGCAGATTCAATAGGTCCATAAAGGATGAAATCACCGGCTGCCGCCTGCTGCAGGCAGATTGAGCCTACATCGCAGATCTTGTAGAGAAGAGGATCTTTTTCTTTCTTTTGATTTAACCAGTTCCAGGACGAGGGCGCATTATGTATTCCTGAGCCCGTTGGGTGACCCCATTTTGCTTTTGCAGTTATGGTCATCCTGAGGGCTACGCCAGCTCCGTTTCCCATAGGAGTGATGCTTGGATCTATAAGCTTGTTAACTATCCCACACCTGTCTGCTATTGAAAGGAGCCCTTCTTCCAGAAGGCCTGCTCCGTTTTCCAGCAGCTCCATTCTGCCCTGAAGCGATGAGTCCATTGCATTGAAGCCAAGGATAATCGAACTGTCTATATCGGATAAAGCGAGAGCCTCTATTTCCGAATCATTTATGCTCATATTTATGGAGTTGTAGACTGCTTTGTCTGCAAGCCCTACCTCGCTGACGTATTCTGCTGCATAGGCACGCACAGCTCCTTCGGGAGAGTCAATTAGGAAAGGAGCCTCCGAAATTTCTGTCACAAAGTCAATATAGCGAGTGATGCTTTTGCGGGTGGTACCGAAAATGTGGACTATATGAGGATTTCCTGTCTCTTCCGACCCAGCTTCCTGCAGGTTTACAAGTTGTTCGGCAGCAGCCCGGTCAAACAGTCCTTTTGCAGCGTCTTCCACGATTTCATGCTTGTTATAAAAGATGGTTCCTGCAAGCAAGGTCGGGAGTTCTCCTGGCTGTCCGCCAAGTTTCACCCCTGCAATCTTGATTATTTCCTGTTCTTTCTGGAACTTAAACATCTTTACGCCCTCTAAATTTATAGCTTACTGTTTTGTTTCAGAGTATAAATCTCTTATTTCTGAAATTTTCAAAGTTAGGCTAATTCCATTGAAGAATTAGAGGTTTTCAGCCTGACAAACAATTCCTGCTGCCGTATCCATGACAAATTCTTCGGAAATTATTACATCACCTGAGGTAGGAGCTTCTAAGGTAGGTCGTCTTTTTTTCGGGGAACAGACAACCATGGGCTCATCTGAGTAAGCTTCTCCTTTATTTTTATATTTATTCACGAGCTTAAGGATTTCTTCAGAGTCAACAAGTCCTATCCTATCAATGAGCACAACCTGCTGCTGGAAGCGTCTGACTGCTTCTTCGGAGATGTTCTCTATAAAAGGGATTGCTCCTTGAGAGCCAACGATCCTTCTCTTTTCGTCAACCCCATTTGAATGAATTGCAAGCAGGGAATGACCTGCCAGATGGCCCCTTGACTCAGTTCCACAGACGAGAACGTACCGAATATTAGAATTCGAAATGACATTTGCAACTATTTTTTCGACGCCTAAGTTTTCAGTTTTTGAGCTCCCCCAGAGAGCCGCTTCAGGTGAAGGATTGATGTAGCTTGCAAGGGTCACAACCGCAATCCTGGACTTTGGATTCCCTACGGTATAATCACCTTTTACTACCGGCCATGTATCCGCAATGGTTTTCATTGAATCATCTCTTTCCTTTCCTTATTCAGGTGAGATAGTGCGCTTGCAAGCATTATGGCTTTAGTAAAATGTCCGCCTGCCCTTGAAGTGTCCACAAAAACATAGTCATCCAGCAGAACTGGAGCTCCCAACCCGTCACCTCCACCCAGGAAAGCAACGGTTCGAAAGATAAGGTTTCCTGAAATACCGTCCGGGGCAACGATAAAGTTTGATTCTTTTATGGCATCTTCAATAAGAATGGTGTAATGCTTAGCACTGATCCCGAGTTCCACAGCTCTATTTGCAATGAATTCACCATCTGCAAGGGTTCTGTCCACACGTCTGTCCCTTCCTATATCTCCAATTCTGCCTCCGGAAAGCACACCGACTACAGGCTCGATCCCGAATCTCCTTATATGTTCTGCACCAAGAGTAATCATGTGAAGCTTGTCTGAAATGGTATTTCCCTCATCGATTCCTACAGGAGCGAGAAAGAAGGGCGTCCCGTCAGCTGTCAGGAGCAGAGCAAGCCGGCAGACTCTTTTGGTTCCGAGGACCTCTTTGAGGTGTGAAAGGGTTCCGGATGCCTTTGCAGTTCCCCTAATAGCTGCATCGACTTTTCTTGAAATCAGGAGCTCTACCAGAGTCTTTTCGGGGTCTTCGGTGTCCACAACCTCAAGCTCTGTTCCTATTCCATCGATTTCCTTTTTACTTCCCACCAGGATGACCTGTGCATATCCTTTCTCCTGAGCTTTCCATGCACTTTCGAGCACCTTGGGATTTGGGTCCCTTATTCCCATAGCAACTCTTGCTTTGTTCGTCAGCGCCCGTATCTCGATAGCCTCAAGGAGGGCACTCATAACATTCTTTTCCATGTCTATCCTAACTTTTATATAAGATTTAAAGTAGTTTAAAGAAGTACAAACGCAATCATTAATTAATTTTGTCCTTCCCGAGTTTCGCCTCGCCCGAATTGCGCCTCGCCCGAATTGCGCCTCGGGAGTACGCGGCCCTTTTCGCTTCGCTCAAGAAGGCTAATTTGTGGATAGGTAATACTGCTTTGGCTCAAAGGTCTGTTTCTACAGTTCACTTTCGAAATTGTATTTTCTGTATAATATTGGGAGTGTTTTAATAAGTGTGGCAATGTGAACTTATGTTGCTATTAAAAATCCGTATCTTAAAAGGGTACGGAAATATTTTCTACACACTAAAAAAATTAAAACATATACAGTTAATAATGAGTTCATTTTTTATTGGTATGGTTTAAGATGATGTCGGCAATCGGATGGGCTGAAAAATACCGCCCCCAGAGTCTCAAAGAGATAGTGGGGAACAAGAAGGCGGTGCAGGATTTGCGGACCTGGGCTGAGGAGTGGCTTTCAGGTATCCCTGAGAAAAGGGCAGTGATCCTCCACGGGTCTGCAGGTATAGGGAAGACTTCAAGTGCTCACGCTCTTGCTCGGGATCTGGGCTGGGAAGTAATCGAACTTAATGCAAGCGACCAGAGGACTGCAGGTGTAATTGAGAAGATTGCGGGATCAGCAGCGTCTATGAACACTTTCTTCGGAGGGAAACGCCTGATCATATTAGATGAGGCGGACAATATTCACGGGAGTGCGGACAGAGGTGGGATGCGGGCGATTGCAGTGATCATAAAAACCACACTCCAGCCGATAGTGCTGATTGCAAATGATATTTACGGGTTAACTCCTACTATCCGGAATCTCTGTCTGGAAATAAAGTATGGATCCGTGCAGAGCCGTTCTATGGCACCTGCTTTGAAGAAGGTATGTGAGAGTGAAGGAATTTCGTGCAGCTTGGATGCAGTCCAGCAGATTGCAGAAAATGCAGGGGGTGACTTCCGCAGCGCAATAAATGACCTTCAGGCTGCAGCCAGCGGGAAGAAAGTGCTGGAAGTCGAAGATATCAGCACCTCAGGCAGAGACGTAAAGGAAAATATTTTCAAGGCAATGCAGAGGATATTCAAAAGCACTGACTGTAAAAAGGCTCTGGAGGTTGCACGTGGGATTGATGAAAGCCCTGAGGATCTTGTGCACTGGATCGATGAGAACTTACCTATCCAGTATGCACGCAAAGATGGTGACCTTGAAGATATAAGAACCGGATTCGGCTACCTCTCGAAGGCTGATCTCTATCTGGGGCGCGTAAAGAAACGCCAGAACTATCGGATGTGGAGATATGCCAGTATGCTTATGGTCTGCGGAGCTGCAATCTCAAAGACAAGGGACTATCCGGGATTTATCAAGTACCAGCAGCCTTCCCTCTGGAGAAGACTAGGACAGACCCGTTCAAAGCGAGATCTCAGGGATAATATTGCTTCAAAAATTGGAGAACACAGCTTCGACTCCATGCGTTATTCCAGAAATAACCTTCTAGAACTTTATTCTCGGATGGTAAAGGATGAAACATCTGCGATTGAAATTACTGCAGGTCTCGGACTTGAACTTGAGGAATTGATATACCTTTCGGGAAGCATAAAAGCCAGTAAAAAGCTACAGAAAATATATGATGAGGCACAGGAACTTCTCCGCGGAGGAAGTGAAGAAAAAGAAGGTATGGAATTTTTCAAAACTCCTATTCCTTCAGGAAATGATAAACAGATACCTTCTGGTTGCACAGTTAAACCTCCAGACAAGAAAGGTGGAGAATCTCCTGGCAAATCTGAAACTTCCAATTTCCAGAATTCTGAAGACGAGCAGAAAATCTTCGATTTAGGCTTTGATACTTCCTCTGGAATTTCTGGAGAAAAGGAAACTTCAAAAAAGAATAAACCTGGTAACTTTAAACCTGATAACGTTACACCTGATAACGTTACACCTGATAATTTTGCAAAATCTGATGGTTTTATACCTGATAATCTTGAGCCTGTTGAAAATAACGCATTTTCTCGGCCTGATAAGCCTGAGACTAAGGATTTTTCTGGCTCTGAAAAGATAAACAGCATGATTTCCACTGAGTCTTCAAAAAAGAAGGTTCTTACAAAAAGCGAACTTGTTGTCGAGAAAGTTCCTGAGCTTAAACCTGCAAATTTTGAGGGCGAAGCTAGGGAAGTTCCTAAAAAAACGGAGTCTAAATCGCAAAAAACACTTTTCGATTTCTAAATTTTTATCTTTTCTTTTAGAGGTCGGGTACAAGAGTTATTGATCAATTCCAAAAAAGCGAGTAAATCTCCTGTATTTGAGGAAAATGTAGAGAGATTCTTATGCTTACTGTTTTCAATAACTCACACCCACGTCCCTTTTAGAGTCTTGTCCGTGGATCGTTGATCAATCCTGAAAAACGAGTTCATCTTCAGTGTTTACGGAATACGTGGAAAGATTCTCGAGTTTATAATTTTCAATAACTCACCACCATGACCTAAAAAAGCCATCAAAGAGAACAGGAAGTATAAATATACTGTATAATATTGTATAAAAAAGTTATAAAGAAGAATTATTGTCACTGGCAGATACATTTCTGAGACGTGCTACTCCATCGATTTCCCTGATCGATTCTGCGATAGGCTTTGGAACAAGGTGTTCCCACTTTTCTCCTGCGACCATACGTCTCCGGATTTCTGTTCCTGAGTATCTTTCACGAACATAAAGAGGAGATTCTTTTACGCAAAACCCGGCTTCTCGAAAAAGCTGGTTAACCAGAGGGTTGTTCGAGTAAACAACTTGAAAACCGGGCGTTCGGGATGCAACGTGGTGAACCCATATAGAATTGTACCTGACATCTTCGATGGGAAGGACGTAATGGCGGATAGGGAGGTTTTCAAGCGCATTGTAGATCATTAGCACTCTTTCCCCTGCTGTAAACGGGTCAGTGGCTTCATGACTTTTCTGAGCGCTTCCGATGCCTATTACCAGTTCGTCAACCTCTTCTGCAATCCGCGTAATTACGGTATGGTGTCCGAAATGATACGGCTGAAAACGTCCGATATAGAAAGCTCGTATCATTCCGGATTCCAACCTCTAATTTATACCTGAATTATTGTTTAAAGAGCTATATGTTCTGATTTCAGATGGGTTCGTTACGGATCCCTGTCTCAAAGCTGAACTTCTTACAGATTTCCGCGAAATGTTCAGCATTATTTTTGCGCTTCATATCGATAAGCTTTCCGACAAGTTCGAGGCCAGGCTTGGGATCTTCCATGATTTCCATCTCATCGCGAACCATATCGAAGTATTTTTCTCCGATATCGGTTCTTATAAAGACTGAGTTCCAACCGTCAGGAGCCCCAACAGAACCTACCGAAATGTCGGCAAAGACCGAGGTATAGTCACAGCAGTGGTGGCAAGGATTCCGGGCGTACTTGGCCACATCTTTGATGGGCACGGCGTGAACTTCGCCGTCACTGGTATAGACCCAGAATTTCCCTTTGGTGAATTCCATTTTCCTGACATCTTCAAGCTTGACCTTCATGACCTCGGGGATGATTGTTTCAAGCATAACTTCATTATAAAAACTCTCCATACAGAGCAATCCGATAATTAGCACGATCTTTTCGTTTACATTATCTCGGATCAGTCTTGCAGAGTGAGCCTGGCAGGGCACCCCAATAACTGCAATTCGTTCATATTTTTCGAAGGCTTCCCTGAGAGCTGCAATTACCGGGTCTGAGGTGTATTTGGTCCCCCTTGTTCTTTCGACGTCTTCTGCACTTGTTAGCAAAATTACTTCAGGTTCCCATTTCTCATTTCGTGTAATTCCAACGGCGCAGTCAATTTTGCCTTGCTTGAAAAGGGCTTTAAGAATACCGCTGGCTACTCCTCCATCCTGGCTTCCGACGTTGTCCTTGGATCTTGCGGCGAAAAACTTGCTGACGTTTGAAAGCTCGTTCTCGATGAAGCCATCCACTACAGGGCAGATCCTGCTGCAGATTAAACAACCTTCACAAACCTGGTATCCAGCTCCTTTCTCATACAGGCTCCGATCGTTCGGATCTCGAATTTCTGCCGCTTTCTTTACAGTAACAGCCCCTATGGGGCATACGGCCTCGCATGCCCCGCAGGCTGCACATACGTCATATTCGATGACTTCCGCAATTTTTGGTGGCAATTCGTTACCTCCAATACCTCGATGTGCTTGCCTTAAAGACAAGAAGTTTTTAAAAATATAAATAAGTAGATTAAAAAATATTTATGAAAGATGCAATAAAAATTACATCTTTGCAATGATCTCTTTACCTATAAGCTTTATTGCTTTTTCTTTGTCAGGGCCGATCGGAGATCCGGCTACGATTTGAGTAACTCCAATTGCCTCGAGCTCCTTTATCCTCTTCAGGCAGTCCTCAGGAGTCCCGCAAATTGCAAAGGCTTCTATCATCTGGGGGGTAACAAGCCCGCCCATGAGGGCTCCAAAGTCTCCCTTGGCAATAGCTGCACCGATCTGGCTCTTGGCTTCGAGTGGAATTCCGTGGCGCTCGATTACAAGATCAGGGGAACCTGCAACAATGAAAGCAACAACCACTTTTGCAGCGTTAATTGCCTTTACTGGGTCTTTGTCAATGGAGAAGCATGCATATGCTGTAACATCAACCTCTTTCGGGTCACGACCAACTTTTTCGGCTCCCTTCCGGATCTGTTCGACAGCAACCTCGAAGTCCTTCGGATGAGAAGCATTGATAAGGACGCCGTCTGCAATTTCCCCGGCAAGTTCGAGCATTTTGGGGCCCTGAGCACCCATGTAGATAGGGATTTTTCCAGCATTGAAAGCAAGCTTTGCACCTGCGAACTTGACCGCTTCTCCATCCATGGAGACCTTCTGACCTGCGTGGAAATTTCTGATTGCCTGGATTGTTTCTTTGGTGGTAGCGAGAGGCTTAACCCATTCGATTCCCATAGCATCGAAGGTTGCCTTGTCTCCGGGCCCGAGACCGAGAACTGCTCTGCCGCCTGAAATCTCGGCAACTGAAGCAATACTGGATGCAGTAATCGCAGCGTTCCTGGTATAGGAGTTTGTGACACCGGAACCTATCTTGATACTGTTGGTGTTCAGAGCGATAACGGTGAGAGTGGAATACACATCACGGTTGTTATAATGGTCAGTGATCCAGACATAGTCGAATCCCTGCTGTTCTGATAGCTTTGCGTAGTATGCGATCTTTAAGGCAGGATCGCTCGGCACAAATTCGATTCCGAATTTCATCTTAAACTACTCCTATTTGCTGTTTATTGGCTAAATGGGTTCTTTTCCGTCCCCAAATATGGCTCTTCCAAATAATAATTAATATTCATTATAATAAATATTAACTATTAGTCTCTAACCAGATTCACATAACAGTATTTAATAATCTATATATAATTAACTGTATTAAATAAATTGTATATAAGGGCATTAATAGAAGTTCCTCTTCAACTATTCTCCTTCATGAGTCTTTCAGCCCTGGCCATTCAAAAGAAATAATTATACTTTAAAAATCTTTTCCAAAAAATGATAATTTAAATCTTTGTTTCAAACCGCGCTGGTCTGGATCAGGGAAAATAAAAGGTAACTATTTTTGACAGCAGTGCTTTTTCCGAAACCAGGAAAAGATTTATATTGGAAAGTTGTCGGTACTAGAATCTACAGGCGTTTCCTGCGAGAGTAACATGCAGGTAAAGCATAAACAGAAAAGGAAAATATGATAGGAAAAATTCTTTTAATTCAAGCAAAACATGAATAAAAAATTATAATAGATGTCAAAAGATAGTGAAAAAAATCATACTATTTTTTGGAAAATCCTTACAATTATATACAAAGAAGAGTTATTTATGCTTACATTAGATAAAGGTCAAGAGCGAACTCAAAATAGTACAAACCTATGCAAATTGCTTAAAGAGACTCAAATTCTATGAAAGGAGGTGAATTGTTTATGGGTGTATCTGCTGAAGGGGAAAAATACCGCTGTGAGATCTGCGGCAACGAGGTTGTTGTAGAAAAAGTAGGAGGCGGAACTCTTGTTTGTTGCGGAGAAGATATGACTCTTCTAGATGAGTAATAAAGGGATCCGCAGAACCTTAATCATAGTATACAAAATGCACTTTAGACCTGAAAATGTTCGGAAAAAGAAACAACTGGCTCTTCGTCATTCTCTATGGATAAGATGATTTTCAATTCAAGACCGCGTTGGTTTTTATGAGGATATCTACACAAAACAACGAAGAGCCAAACAACTTTTCTGACTGGAGGATAACCAATGAAATGCTATGAATGCGCCAGAGAAGGTAAAGATACTGACGCTGTTGGGATTTGTATTGTATGTGGGAGAGGAGTTTGCAAAGAACACCTTATCCGTGAGGAAACCCCTGTCTGGGAAGGAAACTATCCAATCGAGCTTAAGCCCGACGTAGAGCATATCAAAAGAATTGTCTGCCTTCCCTGCCATGATGCCCTGAAGGATAACTGCCTGTTTAATGAGGTTTGTTGAGGTGGCCAAGAATGATGAAATGTTACGATTGCTCTGAAGAGAATAAAGTCAATGAAGCAGTAGGTATTTGCATCGTATGTGGAAAAGGCCTCTGTCTGGAACATGTCAAACAGGTAGAATTGCCGATGAAAGGAGGATATCCGCTGCCCCATCTGACGCTAAAAAAAGATCTTCCCAGAATGATGTGTCGGGAGTGCATTGACTCTACTCTTGCAGATGAGTTCTGCGTTTAAGGCCGACACGTCCATGGAACAATATCAAATTTCGTAGAAATCTCTATTGAGTCAGTTAAATCGTGAATAGCGGTTTGACAAATCCGTATTAATATTATTTAAGGGGAGGAAGACAAATTTGACCGAAAATAAAGAAGTAGTGGAGAGTATAGGAAAGAAGCTGGGATTCAAGCCCCATATTCTTGAAACTCTTGGGGAACTTGACCCTGAATTTCTTGGAAAGTACAGGCGTTGTGATGGAAAATTGCTATCTGATGGAGCACTGCCTGCAAAAACAAAGATCCTTATGGCTCTTGCAGTTGTGGCATCCAAGCAATGTGAATCCTGTACCGTGGCGCAGATGAAAAGCGCACTTAATCATGGGGTAACCAAAGAAGAAATTATGGAAACCATGGAAGTTATCTTTATTACCTCAGGAGCTCCAGCTGTAGCTGCTTGCAGAGAAGCTCTGAAACTGCTGAAATAAAAGATACTTTGGAAAATGGTTTATTTAATATAATTTAATATAATTTAATTTAATTTAATTTAATTTTTTTATAATATTTTTATAATATTTTTATAATATTTTTATAATATTTTTTTCGATAATTATAAGGGTCTTATAGTCAGAAATTTGAATTAATGTATCTTATATAAATCGGTCTTGTCTGCAAGTTAATGAAAACAGTGAGCAAAAGAGTCTCTCCGCATTTTCCTCAAATGCAAGAGTGGTACTCGTTTTTTCAGAATTGATCAATAACTCAAGGACACTATCCAGGACCGAGATGGAGTTTAACTTGTTCTGGAACAAGTTAAGGAGACATTTTCTAGATTGCAGCTTATTTGGGCTGACGCTGGTTATTTTGGTCAACTGGTTGATTGAGTCAAAGTATTGTATGGTTGGGTATTGGAAAGTATGGTTGGGTATTGGAAATAGTAAAGCGTTGTGATGATGTCAAAGGGTTTAAAGTACTTCCTCACAGATGGATAGTAGAAAGGACTTTTGGATGGCTGGAATGCTATCGAAGGTTGAGGAAAGATTACGAAGGATTGACATAGTCAAGTCAAGCATAACTATGCTGCTAATGATTAAAAGAATGGCTAATCTCAAGAATTGAAGCGAATGATAATAATTTTAAGACACGCTCTTAGAAACTCCGGTGTGAGATGGAATAAATAGCGATTCGGAAATAACATCAATCAAATACCAAGGGACTACAAAAACAAGGGGGATAAAAATATGTCAGATACATTTTCTGATACTGGAGAGTATGTTTTGACAAAAATATCGAAAATGAGACCGATAACAGCTGCATTTGTAGCCGTACTGCTTATGATTTTCATTCAGCTTTTAAGATTACAAAGTTTATTGCTAGATTTTTGGTGGTTTGACTCAGTCGGATTCAAAGACATAGTATTTATGGTAGATTTAAAAGCACATGTTGGCATGTTTATCGGTGCTGCAATTGTTTCCAGTATATTGTTCTATATAAACTGGAAAGCTGCGAAATCATTTATAAGAAAATTGGGAGATGATGATGATGCCGTGGATAAGATTGGAAGCGTGTACGCATTTATCTCAGTAATTTTAATTACCATCTTGTCTTCATTGTTTGCCGAACACTATTTTATGTTCTTGCAATATTTTAACCAAAGTCCTTTTGGTATACTTGATCCAATTTTCGGAAACGATGTTAGCTTTTATGTATTTACATTACCGGTAATTCATAAATTGCTGAATTTTGTTTTCTGGAATTTTGCGATCCTATTTGTGGCAGACATAATAATATGGTTTTTTGCTAATAAAATTGAAGTGGATTTCGATGACCCTCTGAAGGTTATGACGAAATTTAGGGGTTCATCGAAATCCTCTGAAGACATTCTAGGAGAACGTGATCTTCCGATTATTCCCCGAATTTTACTTTCTGGAATAATATTCATTATCGGACTAAAAATTTACTTAAGCAAGTATAATCTCATTACTGCGACTGGCGGAAGTAACTTTCTAACAGGAGCTGGCATAAATGATATAGCTGCATTCCCGCTTTGGCTTACAGTTTTTGGCGGACTTATAATAATGCTGGGAATCATCACTCTCTCAGGTATTCCTAAGTTAAAAAACTGGAATGTATACAAAAAATATTCTGCAATACTTATACTCTTTGTAGTATTTATTGTGGGTTCGGTGTTTATGCCATCTCTCTGGTCGGGCGCATACTATAAATTAAATGTTGTTTCTAGCGAGCAGCAGGTACAAATGGCCTATATAGAGGATAGTATCAACTATACTCGAGCTGCATATGGTCTGAACGATATCGATGAGACATATTATCCCAATACCGTAGAGTTAAACAACAGTATAAAAAATTCACCTTCGATAATGAATGCCAGAATATTTGACTGGCGGGCAATGATCCCATTCTTACAAAGAAGTCAGGCGATTGAAAGAATTTATACATTTAATACGCCTGATGTTGATAGATACTTAGTTGATGGAAGTGAAGGGCAAGTAATTATAGCTGCTCGGGAGCTGAATCCGAATCAGATTCCACAGACCTGGGAGAATATGCATGTTATCTACACTCATGGATACGGAGCCGTTGTAGGGTCTGTAAATAAAATGGGTGCCGATAAAATGCCCTTGCTTTATTCATATAATATTCCCTCAGTTTCTAGCAATCCTGAATTCAGATTAAAAGAAGAAGGGATTTGGTATGGTGAAAACACAAAATATTATATTTTCACAAATACCAAAAGGGCTGAACTTGATTATCCGTCAAGCTCGGGAAATGTTTATACGCAGTATAACGGGACAGGCGGAATGCCTGTTGATAGTTTTCTTAAAAAATCGGTAATAGCATGGGAAATATCGGATTTTATAAAGATCATGACATCTGATTATATTACTGATAATAGCCGGTTGCATGTATATCGGAATGTCGATGAAAGAGTTACAAAAGTTGCTCCTTTCTTATATTACGACGAGGATAACTCGGTTTTCATCGACAAGGGAGAAGGAAATCTGAAATGGATGATATCCGGTATTGCGTATTCAGATAGCTATCCATATTCTGATTCGTCTACTCTGGGAAACGCAAGCGTTAATTATGTTAGAGACGCGGCCAAAGTGGTTGTGGACTCTGTGAATGGTACAATGGACTTCTATGTCGTAGAAAAAGATCCCATGATGAAGACTTATATGAGTATTTATCCGGGGCTATTCAAAAACATAGAAGAGATGCCGGAGAGTCAAAAGTTGCATGTTAAATATTCTGAAGATTTATTTAATGTGCAGACTAACGAGCTTAGCACCTTTCATATGAAGGATCCTGAACTTTATTATACCAAGCAGGATCAGTGGAAACCCTCCAGTGAAATTTCTGATTCCGGTGAATCGCAAGTTGCTATGCCTTATAATATGGTTTTGGAATCGCAAAATGGCACGTCATATGTTTTGATGAGGACATTTAATCCTGCCGATCCACAAAAGACGAATATGGTATCCTGGATATCGGTTGATCAGAACTATCCCAATTATGGAAAAATGCTACTTTATAGGTTTGATAAAGGCAGATCGTTATCGGGTCCGGCTCAGATTGATGCCTTTATCAATCAGGATAAAGAGTTTTCGGGTAAGCTGACTCTATGGGGACAACAAGGCTCTACAGTAATTCGTGGTAATTTATTGGTTATTCCTGTAAATAAAGGAGTAATTAATATTAAACCAATCTATATAGCTTCCAGTTCAGATACCAATTCAATGCCTGAATTGGCAGCCGTGATAATCTTCTATGAGAATCCAGTCACTGGAGAACGAAATCTCAAGTGGGCAGATACTGTAGAAGGCGCACTGGACCAAATATTTATTGGAAATAATAATCCAATAAGTTCAAATGGGCAGACAAACATTAAACAGGAACTGTCTACAAATCCGCTAATTTCTATGAAGATTCTTATCTTAAATAGCAACGGAGAAATTGTAGACACCATTCCTATACAAAGCAATCAAAGTTTTGTGGTGCAGCCCGTAACAGCTTTAGCTTCAGGGAATAATTCTTCTGCAGTTGCAGCGTAACTGAAAAAATATCTTAAAACCTTAGAGGTTATCTTGAAATTAAATTTGATTACATTTGTATTCGGTTAAGAGATAAAATGCATGAAAGTGTTATTTTTTATGCTAAAATCTCAACATTCAAGTCGGAA
>MDTP02000096.1 GCA_001714685.2 Methanosarcina sp. Ant1
AGAACGTTATTCTTCATAATTCAGTGTACATTATATAACATTTTGAATATGTTGAAGTCGGTCTTGCAAATTACAGCACATGAAATGAAATCAATAATTGATGAAGACATTGGAAAATCTGTAAAATGGGGAATTAAATCACTGGATGGAATGCCTGTCAGGCTACTTTTGCGTCAATTAAAAAAGTACAATCAAGAAAGAGATAGTATACTACGCACCCAGTTAACTGAAGTATAGTAACTAAACAGTAGCCTAAAATATATAATGATTGAATAGCGGAAGCTAACGAGGTTTTTTGGAACAGATGTTGTTTTTGAATTATGTTGTACGAGGAATCGTTCAAGAATCATAATTTTTGCCGGTAATTCGTAACATTTCATATATGGATGAGGAGAAAAGACTAATTACCTATTTCAGCCAATCGGAACTTCACACAATCGGAACTACTGATAAAGACTGCCCGAACTCTGGTTCTACAAGGATTTGAGCTGTTGCAGCCCCGTCTCCGCTTGGATTTTCCAGGAAACTACATCTCCTGCCTTATAGAGACTCTTTAAGAAATAAATTTTTTCTATGAAGTAGGAACGTTTTTCTTATCTGAAATCTAATAAGTCTGGTCAAAAATCCAATAAAAACGGAGAAATAAAGGCGTAAACAACAAAATACAGGAGGAATATTAAATGCCATGTGTTGAGATCAAAATCATTGAAGGAGAACTTTCCAAAGAAGAGACCAGGAAGCTTATTACGGATGTGACAGATGTTTTCGTCTCGTATTTGGGAGAGAATATGCGTAGCTGTATATGGGTCATCGTTCAGGAAATAAAGGACGGAAACTTCGGAGCAGGCGGACAGGTTTGTGAATTGAAGGACATAAGAGCTATTCAAGCAGGTACTACTGAGAAGGCAGAGTAATTCAGTAAAGGAACTTTTAAGAGAGGCTTTAAACCAGGCCTCTCCTTCTTTCACTTCTGTATTCTTCAAAAAGACTTTGCAGTTCATCTTCTTTGGCTTTGCGGTGTCTTTTCTCGGCTTCTGTTTCCCAGGCAGCAATTGCAGCTTTAAGGTTTTCTGGCTCTGCCATTGCAAAGTCATCAGCCCTTTCAAGCGGGATATCCCTTAAGACAGGCACATCCCCTTTAAAGAAGGTTTCTTCTGCTGCATGCGAAATATCTTCCGGGATAAGTACTGCCCGAACTTTGGCGTCTACAAGGATCTGAGCTGTAGCAGCTCCACCTCCGCTTGGGTTTTCCAGGAAAACGACATCTCCTTCCTTGAGCCCGTATTTTTCCTGTGTTTCGGAAATAGATTCCTTTGTAAAAGCGGCAATCACCTTTACAGGTGAACCTTCACCGCGGATTTCCATTTTCTGGATTTTGCGCAACTTGTTGTTCCTGCGCCTGAGTTCCTTTACAGTTTTGTTTTTATGGCTAAGCTCTTTTTTCAGCCTTTCTATGGTTTCATCCCTTATCTGGATCTCTTTTGATTTCCGGACTTCACTGTAAGCTTCTTTTTTAAAGCCGTTCAATCTTGATGCAAGCTTTGAAATTTTCCTGTCTTTTGCAAGCAGTTCTTCCTTTAATTCCTCAAGATATTCCTGCAGATTCTGGATCTGTTCCCCCTGCCTGTGGATATTCCCCCTCATTTTCAGGATGGATTCATCAACTGCCCTGTCTTCCGGCTTTTCCGGACGCTCTCCGGCTCTCGGTTTTTCAGGAGCATTTGACGCCTTAACTTTTTCGATTGCAGCTTCTATCGAATCTCCCCGGATTACGTAGAGCTTGAGTAGCTCAAGGTCAGCATCGACTGGGGCTTTCTTTTCAATCCGAGTAAAGATATTCTTGTAACTTCTGTAGGTGAGAAGAGCCGCAGTCAATGCGTCCCTTTCATGGTCATTGGAGTAGCCGAAAGTCTTTCCAAGTGAAATTTTTTCCTCAGCGGAAACCTCAATTCCCGGGCTTGCAGGAACTGCATTGAAGCTCCGTCTGATTTTTTCAACCGAGCCTGGCATTGGAGTAACATCGCTGGCAATAACTGCAGGTTTTCCGTATTCGGCTATAAGCTTGACCACTTCGTCAGGAGCGATTCCTCTGAAGCTTTTCAAATAAAGAAGATCTCCATCAAGAGAAAGAATGGCTATGCCTACAGTTGTTCCTGGATCTATCCCCACAATTGTAAACTTGCGCTTCTGAGCTTTCTGTTTAAGAGGAATGTAACGGATTTTGTCGCGTTCTACGTTTCTTACAATTACCTGAGCATCGCTACTAGCCATAGGATGTATTGGTATCTCTCCGCGTTTTGCATAGACAGTAAATTCAGACCTGACATAACCTCCGAAACCTTTTACATTTACGGCTTCGAACCTGATGCCTTTTTCTCGAGAGAGATCTTTCAGGACATTTTCAATCTCTCTGCTCCTTTGCAGCACAGCCCCATGTACCTTCCTTCGATACCGATTCTGACTCCAGCCTCCACGTCCGAGGGAACGCGCCCTGCTGACCTTAATTCTTGTAATATCTTCAAAGAGAGAAACCTCATGCCCAACCCCAATATCTGCAAGCCTTGCACATGCTTCGGCTTCATCGTTGGGATTTTCAGGGTCAAAAGAAAGCCCGTGCTTCCGCGCAATCCGGACAAGTGGTTCCAGGTGCAGACCACCTGTTACCTGAACAAGTTTAACGCCTTCAGGCAGGCGTTCCATGAGAGAAAGAAGCTCGCTTCTGTCAGCAGCAAGCTCAAAAATGTTATCAACAGCTATTATCTCCGGCCTATCCCTCTGGACCATATTAAAGATCTTCTGGCGCCGGAGCATATTTTGATGGGAAACCTCTCCGTCCTTGAGGATGGCAAGGGCGTATCTTGGAAGTTCCCTTGCCCGAGGAGAACCTCGAGCGATATCTATTCCATAGATAATCCTGTTTTGCATGAGCGTCTATATTTTATTTTTTATAGAATATATATTTAACTACATCCGTTTTTATCACTTAAATCTACTTATTAATAAGATTTTTTAGATTTATACATGAACAAGAAAGAGGAGATTCGAAACAGAAGGGTTTCAGAATGCGTTTTTAAATACTCCAGTAAGAAAATATTAGCCATGAAAGCTGAAAATCCTTTTTTCCGGCAGGTTATGCATGAAACCCTGACGGAAAACAACCTAAAGGGAGGAACTTAAACTCCTGATAGGTACGATTTGAAAATTTAAGTTTCAAAAAGATATTTTTCTTACTTTGTGTTTGCGGGTTTTGTTGTTAGATAAGCGGCAGGAATCAATCCTCCCAATCCACCGAGAATTATAGCCAGCACTCCAGAAAGTAAGGCTAGTAAAATCAAATTGCGGACGGCCACCCTACCTTAAAAGGTAGGGTATGCAAGGGCCGCCCGCCGTTATTTTGGAAATAGTTTAGTGTTCTTTGACAAGGCTTTCTTAATATAGAGTTGCATTCCCAACTCCTGTATTTTGGTACTTAGAAAGCTGCTTACAACGGAGCAACGATATGAATTTGATCTAAATCAAAGAGAGGCGAGGGTTCACTTCATCCCCGACTTGAAAGTCAGGGTATTCGTGACCCTCCGCGCTCCCAAGTAATAAAGCCAAAATTTCAAGCAGTTTCTTTTCTTTGAGAATCAAAAAGGAAATTCCAAGCGAAACAACAACAGCAATAATATTACCAACTTTTAGTCCAAAGCTATAAGTATCATTTTGCATTATCGAATCAAGTCCGAATCCTATAAGTGCTCCAAAGATTATTATCAGAAATAAGTAAGCTATGTAAAATCCGATAGCTTCTTTTGTACTTCTCTGATAACCAAAATCTGTTAAGTTCTTAAAAATATTGTCACATCCCTTAATTAATATTGAATGTCTTTTATAACATTTGCACAATGTCTCAGCTATACAGTTTTGCGTTGTCAGCATGAGCGATTGCTAAACAGGGACACGAGCGGATAGCTGAGCACATGTTTATAGGGATCTTTGGGTTGTGTACAAGAATTACTGAAAACAGTGAGCACAATAACCTCTATGCATTTCCTCAAATGCAGGGATAGTGCTCGTTTTTTCAGAATTGATCAGTAACTCACGGGCACTACCGAGTTTCGTTTATCTTCCTTATATAAGATACTTATAATATGTAACAATATTATAAAATCCATAGAGAAACTGTACTAAGAAACTATGTTCACGATTATATTAGCTGCATTCTCAAGAATACATTAAAATGTGAGAATTATTGCTGATGGCTTTTTTGAAACTATATTTATTGTTCTACTCCCTTAACAACAAATCTAAATTTACAGTAAAGAATTTCGTTTTTTAACACATTACAGGGCGAACTTAATCTTTGTCTGAGGACTCTTTTTTAGAAATGATTTTTTCGGAATCTTTTGCTTCAAAGTCTTCCGTTTCAAGATCCTTCTCTGTCTCAAGGTCTTCTGCTTCAAAGTTTTCTGCTTCAAAACTTTCTGCTTCAAAGCTTTCTGCTTCAAAGTTTTCTGCTTCAAAGTTTTCTGCCTCAAAATCCTCTTCCTCAGGACCCTTTTCCTCAAAATCCTCTTCTTCAAAATCCCCTTTATTTACAGTACCGCTTTCACTCCTACCTTCTGCATCTTCTTTTTTATCTTCAGCGCTCTTTTCTGCTTCATTTTTAATTTCAGCGACTGTTTCATTAAGCTCCCTTTTAATTCCATATTTCCTGTAGAAATGAACCAGTATATTTGAAACGTCCCTTTCGAGAATTTCGTCAGCCTGAGGATGTTCCGGAGTGATATATTGAGGCCAGTCAATTAGCTGGACGCAGTCTTCTGAAACAAATACGTTATACTCACTTAAATCGGCATGAATAATCCCCATTGAATAAGTAATCTTCACCTGCCTGAGAATTTCATCGAGATACCATTCAGGGTCAAGAAGTCTTGTTTTTGAAAGAAGGCTGCCTTTTGCAAGCTCCATGACTATCGCGTGCCTGTTCTGGTCATAAGGTTTAGGGATTGAGACTTTCGGATACAGCTTATTCATTATCTCATATTCCCTCTGGGCAGCAAGACGGGCGGCATAGATCCATGAAAAATGTTCTCTATCCCCTATGTGCTCACGTACTCTCTTTACCTGCTTGAAGCTGGTCCTGCCTTCCCTGTGGAACTTAATTATTACCGGAACAGGTCCCCCAATTGCAAGTTCAGGCTGCCGGATTGCCTCAAAAATAACTGACTCCTTTCCTACCCCTATTTCATCCCCAATTGCACTGATACTTTTTTTCTTGACAAAGGCATTGAGGGCAAGGGCATCGTATCCCTCAAAGTAAATCTGGAAACCTTCATAAGGCTGAGTAGTCCTGACAACAAGCTTATCCAGGACAAGTTTCCTTATCCTGTATTCCAGCTTATCAAAGGGCAATTTGGTGTACTTATTCAATTCATCTATGGGCACCCATTCAAAATGCTTCATCCCGATTTCGATGCCAGTAAGGATCCTGAAATCTTTCGAGTTAAGCTCCTTAAAAACCCTTAGCGTTTGGTCAATCATCTTGATATTAAATATAACCCTCGATATTTAAATAATAGCTCCCAGGCTCATGGTCTTCTTTTTCACTCCCCTACTCTTGTTGAGCAAATCGTTTCCCTTGTTGGGCAAACTATTATACGAGAAAAGGGGAGACATCAAAGTCCTTACCCTTGCGTTAGGTTCCATTTTTCACCTTATGGAAGATCAGATGTGTGTATCGCCTCGAACTTTATTTGCTAGTGAATAAAAAATATTATTTATCAGCCATAATATGAACCAACGCAGCCCCAAACAATCCAGCCCCCATCCATGCATGCCCCAAAAACGCCAATATGAGAAAAAGACAACCCCAAAAAACCGGATTGTGGAGAGTACCTCGATGCCTCGTAAACCAAAATAAATATTTCAAATTTCCTATCCTGTTAAGGGGTCTGCTATAATCTGCATCAAGGTCAGGAGATAAATAGAGAGTACCTATCACCCAGCCAAATGAAAAATATATGGTGTTGTGACCTTGAATACTAAACAAAAAGAAAATGGGGATGAGGAGAAAGAGGATGACGAAGTTTATTAATTCATGAGACATTCCTTTCATAATCCTTCTCCATATAACAAATTAATTCAGTAGGGTTTATACGATTGAACGAGAAATGTTAGTGTCCGTGAGTTAATGAAACTCATAAGTCTAATAATCTCTCTAAATCTCTCTAAATCTCTCTAAATCTCTCTAAATCTCTCTAAATCTCTCTATATTTTTCCACAATAGGGGATATACTTTTTTTTCAACTTTGATCAATGACCTCCAGATCTAAAATCAGTAAACCAGGAAAAAACAATAAAAATTTTAAAAGAGATAAAAGGAAAGCAGTTTAAAGCTTGATTTCCTTAGCCATTTCATGGAAAACTTTTCCTTTATCAGTAGTGATGAAAAGCCCTTTTCCGTGTCTGATGAGTTCTTTTTCGTTCAACATTTCTAGATATTTCTGAGCGATATTAAAGTTTAGATTTACCTCAGATACAATATGAGTTTTCTTTGCCCCATTCATTGCTACTCTTAAAATATCTACGGCGATATCAGTCCTGCACCTGTTCTTAATACTGACTCCCCCCATATTGGATTCAAAAATCGTCTTTGCAAGAATTCTAACTCTAAAAATATATTAAATATTGTCTTTTAGTAGGCATTAAAGACTTTAAATACCGATTCTTCGTTCTATATAATAACGTTTTTTATATAAAACCACAAATCATAATAATACTGGATTGTCAAAATTTAGTAATAATCACACTGGCATTTAACTGCCACCAATCAAAAACCCGGACAATAATAACAAGTTTTTAACTAGAGAATAGATCGCAAATAATGACTATTGAAAGATTGAATACATACGGCTGTCTAATCTCCAGTTAGGCGCCTACTAAATGTTTTATCCTACCTGAATTTAGGCAAGAGATTCCTTGTTCAGGATATAAGCGACCATTTCAGGATCCAGTTTGCTTTCCCTTGAGACTTTTTCTTCAATTCTTTCAGCAGGTGTGCCCTCAGATTTTAATTCCTTTATCTTCTCAATAACCGAGGATGGAATGCTGTAATATTCGTTAATGTCCTTCCTGTGACCCCAGACATCTCCTTCTATAAGCTGGATTCTCTGCATCCCAATAAACATTTCAATGGATTTCGAAACCGTGCGCCTATAAGATTTAGGTAACTGAATTACCTCAATTTTCGGGCAGGCTTCAACCAATGCAAGGATATCCTTGTTAGAAGGCCTGAAGGCCATGTGAACAATACGGTCATTAGGATTCAGTGCAGAGATTTCTTCTCTCGAACTAACTACTCTAATTTTCATATTTTCCCCACTATAAAGCTCTTTTACATACTTTGATAAAATTATATCCCATTGATTATAAATATTTATCTCAATGAACTGACATTGTTTTGGTAGTATTTTGAATCTTCGATCTATGTTATGTTCCATTATTAACTCTAAAAAAGCCAATAAAGGACTAAAAATCGCTTTTTAAAGGTTATTTTTTCTTTGATTTTGCTATCTTTCCTGCCATTATTTTTTGCTAAAAACTGAGTAATTATTCTTATCTTTGGTCCCTTTCAGCTTGGGACTCTCCAATTCCTCCTCGTGTAAAAAGGATGGGTCACCTGGAAGGGCCATAAATCTCCTCTGGGCAATGCCACGGGCAAGATAAGTGTGAGCCTCAGGAAAAAACCGATTATTGGCTCTCCGCTGTTTCGTGTGGATATCCTCACAAAAACCAATGCGGGTAAATTGAAAAAGCATCTTATCCATAAGGAATAGCGAAGAGCCCAATTATTTTCAACCCATACGAAACAGCTAAAAGCCGAAATAAGTAGTAGTTTAGGGGGTCATGAAGACCCCCATTTTTTATGCGTCATAAGATTATTTCTTTGGTTTTGGTTTCTTGTCGCCGCCCTTTGGTTTACAAGCCATTTGTTCACCTCTCAACAGTTCATTAATAGATTCAGGACTTATTTACTTGGTACAAAATCAAAGACAATAAACATTATGGTTTTAATTCATATTTTAGGCAGTTAAACGTTTAATGCTATTGCTTTTTCATTTCAGTACGTAATCCTAACTAATATGAGGAATCGTTTTTAAGCTAAAAGCTATCACTTAAAGAATCAAATATATTGAGAAAGAGCAAAATATCCTTAAAAGTCGTAATTACATAATTACCTGAAAATATCGCCAATATAATGATCATTCCCCGTTGCCGTACCATTTTAATATCTGATTCCGGACATCCGCAAATGTCTGTTCCACAAGAAAGATGTCGCTGTGCGTCGACTTGGGGATCTGAACAACGCGGGTTCCTGCATTTTTAAGTGTAATGCAGCCTGAGGAGATTTCGGGGATATCCCACTCTGCAAAAAGTATCAGTGTATTTTCGATTTCCTGTGTGGGATCCCAGATTGGGAGTTTATCGTGTATCGCAAGTACAACTGCAAATTCAGAAGGCCGTACACGGTAACTGCGCTTGGTTTTGAGCGTCGCTTGCGTATGTTCACTGAGCGGCCGGTTCACCGCTGGCGAGATCGCGATACGGTAATCAGCTTTGCTTAAAAGGGCCAAATGACCGCCGAACGAATGGCCGATAGCCGCAACCTTCCCAAACAAGCGGCAGAAACGGATTGCTGCATCTAGATCTGCGCCGACTTCCCCATCCAGTGGAAGGGAGTGCTCACCGTGGCCGCGAAGGTCTATGACGCAGGCTACAAGACCTGCCTCCGCCACTCGCCATCCCAGCCCCAGCTGTTCCTCCTTATTTCCCCCGTATCCATGCACAATAACCGCTGCACCCCGAGGGTCTGCAGGTTGAATAAGGATCGCGGGAACCTTGTATCCGTCGCCTGGAAGAAAACGATGTTCGATATCCATGCATCGTGTATACAAACCCGATCAATAAAAGCATTTTCGAAATAATTAATGGAGTTAGTGCTCAAAAACATGCTACTTTAAAATGGGCTTGTCATAGTTCTAAAAACGAACATGACATTTTTAGGATCGACCGCGAAATAACTTAGACACATTTTTGCATGTACTTCACTTTTTCGTAACCCTCTCCATTGATCTTGTTCCAAAACGAACATGAAATTCTTCGAATAACAGGCACAAACAAATGAAAGTACTTTTCATCTTACCTTTTTTGATTATTGATTTAATCGTACCTTGGGCAGGAAGTTTTTCCCAATGGCACATATACGGGGCTAAGTTGCAAGAATAGCTATTTTTGACACGTCTATCCCGAAGGCGTATCTCCAAATACCTAACCAGGCACATATACCTGAAGCTAATCTAAAAAGCCAGAGCTATCGCTCTGGATAAGGATTAAACATTTATCAGATTATCGCGGATTGTTATTCAGCTTCACATATGTTGCATTCTTCACAGTTGCTACAACTACCGGATTCAGCATTTTGTATTATGAAGTTTTTACCATTTTTATCGGCTACAAAATCAATGCTACCATCAGAAAAGCCAATTGCAACTTTTGCCGCCATGACAAGTTTGATACCATTATTTTCCGTGGTTACATCAAATTTATCTATATCGTCAGCAAGTGCCAAGCCATATTGAGCGTCACCAGATGATGATGTTCCAGTTATATAGATTCTTATCGCTGATCCTGATTTCCCTGCGTCTTCCATCAAAACTTTCAGCTCTGCGGCAGCTCTGTTTGTTATTTCTATCATTTATAAATCCCCCATTAGCGTACATAAATTAATTGGCGGTATGCGTATATAGCACTATTGACCGCTACTATCGTTTTCCCAGTAGTTACGCAACATATGGAATATATGATTGATTTGGCCAACCCTTAAAACACAAAAAACTAGGAAAAACGCATAGGTAATAAAACGAATCTCAAGGCTGTAATATCCCTGAAAGCTGTGAACTTCTCCACGCACATATACCTGGAAGCCACGTACAAAAGCCAGGGATATCGCTCGGAATAAGGAGAGGAATTTTGAGGGTGCCAGGCGTGGAGGCCTTGCCTGTCGAAGGACCAGCTGCACATTAAGGATGAGCAGATAGAAAAGTTAAATTTCACTTTCCGCAGATGTCCGTTCAATTTTCACGATTTTTTCTGTTATCGTTTTTTATGAAAACTACTCGCTTATTCAACCAAGTGTTTTTGAAAGCTCTTACACTTTTCGATTTTGTGCCTTCATTGAAAGCTTCTAACCTCTATTTCCGGAAGCTTCAGTTGAGATAATAATTGAAAATTATTGAGCGAACATCCAATAGCCGAAACGATACCGATCGCTTGCAAGATACATATAAAAATATACATATCCGGCAAGCTCTCAGTCTGTCCTGGCTGTTGCGCTCCCCTTTTTGTTTTTTGTCGCTTATGGATGAAGGAAAGAGACCACGACCATTATTCCGTATGTCCCCAGAAGCTGTAATCCTTCAAACCAGTTGCTTTTGCCGTCTTCGATGATGGATTTGACAATAAAAACGGAAGAGATTATGGCAGCAAGTTCGAAGGTGCTGAAAATCAGATTCATCGGTGTCTCGAAGGAATAACTCGTAAACACCAGGACCGGCACGACAAACATAGCTATTTGAGTTGTCGAGCCGATTGCGATCTGGAGCGACAGATCCATCCGGCCCTTGATGGCGACTGTGATAGCCGAGACGTGTTCCGCAGCGTTTCCGATAATTGCTATGAAAATCATACCTATGAACAGTTCCGTCCAGCCGAGGCTTTCAGCCAGCGGTTCTATGGAGCCGACCAGAATTTCACTCATAAAAGCAACTGCAACGGTTGATGCAAGAAGAACCGTAAAAGATTTTTTGACGCTCCACTTGGCAATGCACTCTGACGTGTCAGCAGTGTATAAATGCTTGTGGGTGTGAAGCGAGAAAAGCAGGCTCGCAAGATACGACACGGCCATAATGATCGAAACTGCAATGCTCAAGGTCTCGATCGTCGCGGGTGAAGGATTTTCTGAAGTGAGGACGAAAACAGCCGGCATGACAATAGCGGCAGTTGCAAGCAACAGAGTGGAGGCGCTTGTCTTTGCTGCTATCGTATTGAATTCCTGTTGATCTTTTCCGAGACCTCCGAAGAAAAACGCCATACCCAAAATCAAAAGCAGGTTTCCAATGATGGAGCCCGTAATGGACGCCTTTACCATTTCAGTAAGTCCTGCTTGCAGGGCAAAAAAGCTTATGATTAATTCTGTTGCGTTCCCAAAGGTGGCATTTAATAACCCACCCAGCGCTGGACCGGTATGTGCTGAAATCTCCTCTGTCGATTCACCTATATATTTCGCAAGAGGTAAGATCGCAAGCGAAGCTAAAACAAAAATTGCAATGGGCGAAGAGTGTATATACTCTGCAAACAGACTCAGCGGTACAAAGATAAGAAGGACTTTGAAAGCCTTTTCAAGTATTTTTGTTTTTTCCATTTTAACGAATCTCCTCTGCCACTTGCCAGAGTGTTACCATAAGGCAAATCGAATGCCAGCCTTTTTCATCGTATTTGTCAATAACAAGGCTGAGAGATATTTTTATCCCTCAAGCCAAATAGGGAGGAACGGGAACCGAAGGAGCTTCTATAAAGCTATAGAATTATACATTATCTTCACCTATGCTACTTCTACTTTTTTCGAAGAATTTCATAGCTTATCTGAGAGTTTCTTACCCAATCAGTAAATCTTGATCTGGAATTTGTCATACACGTTACGAATAGTCTTGAATGTTCCTTCTCATTCGCGAGCAAAGCTCTTTCAAACAAGCTTTAAAAAACTCGTCCAAATTCATCCCCTTTTTCCAATGCAAGATTTTTCTAGTTTCTTTAATATTTGCTGTTGTAGAGATATTTTTCCGAAAATATTTAATAAGTATCAAAAACAAAATACGCATAAAAAAGTCTATGAGGGATATGATGAAGAACAAACGCTGGCTAATCAATTTCATAATTTTTTCATTGATTCTCGTTTCCGGATGTGTGGAAATTCCCGATAGGTTATCGGGGGAATCCGACAGCAGTGAGAATTTCACTTCACAAGCTCCAGTTTTCGGAGATGACGTTCTTTACCAGGTTTCCACAATTAATGCCATTCTTCAGGGTGTTTACGATGGAGTTATTCCTATTGGGGAGCTTGAAACTCATGGAGATTTCGGTATAGGAACTTTTGACGGGCTCGAAGGAGAAATGCTGGCTCTTGACGGGAATTATTATCAGATTAAAACCGATGGGATTGCTTACCCTGTTTCTGAAAATATGACCACTCCATTTGCCACTGTTACTCCTTTTGAAGCCGACAAAAATTTCCGGCTTGAAAAGCCAATGAATCTGACAGGACTTGAGAAGTATCTGGATCTGAACCTTCCTTCGGAAAACATGTTTTATGCTGTTAAAATTGACGGAAACTTTTCATACCTGAGGGCCCGAAGCGTGCCAAAGCAGGAAAAACCATATCCCAGACTTGCGGCTGCAGTCTCTAATCAGACCGTTTTCGAATTAGAAAATGTAAGCGGAACACTGGTAGGATTCAGGACTCCAGACTACATGCAGGGGGTCAATGTTCCAGGGTATCATCTTCATTTCATCACCGCAAACAGGAATGCAGGAGGGCATGTACTTGAGCTTGAACTTGAGAACGGGACTGCTGCGCTCGATATCACAAACGCTTTTTTCATGGAACTTCCAACAAATGGCAACTTTTCAAAAGTAGAATTGGGGCAGGACTTAAATGCTGAATTGGAAATTGTTGAAAAGTGAGTTTGAGCTTTAAATAAAAATTGAATCCGAAACTTTTAATTTTTATTTCATCTCCAATTTCAACTTTCGATTTTTACTTATTACTTATTATTTATCTTATTTTAGAAGGTAATCTTTTCTGTCCGCCTTTATTTTTATTTACCTTCTTTTCCTTACTCTGACATTTTCATGAAACTCACTTTTCAGCATTCCGATTTTTAGAGATTTTGCAGCTTTTTATTGGCTCTTTATTATTTGGATTTTTCATCTCTCAGGCTGGGATTAACAAATCATATCTCAAATACTCATTGTTGAAGCCTTCATTCTGAGGTCCATTATATGTACATCCACAAACTGTCCGCAAAGATTTGTGTTTCTGAAGCCTTCAAACTGCTCATAGTACTGAGCACGTTCAACCAATCCTTTGAATATCTCTTCCATTGTATTTACCTCTATTCTCAAAAACTACTTCAGTACTTATTAACTTCAGCCTAGCAGGGTGAAAGTATTTTTTGTAGAGTCTCAAGCCAGTGACTCCAAAAACATATGGCTGCCGAGGCTGAAAATAGCCTCAGAAAGGTTTCAAAAAGGATAAGTTGTTGAGAGAGAAAAAGTTTTAAAAAAGGGAAAAGTGTTTAAAGGTGAGAATCAAAATAAACTGGTTTTACTGCTCTTTTGCTGCAGCTGCAAGTTGCTCTCCAAGCTTTCTGCACCCCTCCAGTTCTTTTTCATACGGCCTGTACTTTACCTGCAGCCCAGGTTCGAGCACTTCAACTCCTGCGTTCTTGAGTTCCTGCTCTACGATTTTTACTGCTCCCCCTCCCCAGCCGTAAGACCCGAATGCCAAAGCTTTCTTCTTCTGGGGGCGCAGACCTTTGAGATATATCAGGAAGTCACCAACAGTTGGAAAAAGTCCATTGTTGAGAGTCGGAGAACCAACTGCAAAAACAGCTGCGTCAAGCATCTCTTTCATGATATGGCTCCTGGTATTTTTCCGAAGGTTAAGAAGTTTTACTTCAACTCCCTCTGCCAGGACTGTTTCTGCAATCTCGTTTGCCATTATTTCTGTGCTTCCCCACATCGTATCATATATAACAAGGACTTTTTCCTTCACTTCTCCATTAGCCCATGCCCTGTATGCCTCAAGGATTTTTTTAAGGTCCTGTTTCCATATGATTCCGTGAGAAGGAGCTATCTGCAGAGGCTCTATTTCCAGCTCTTCCAGAACCCTGAAATAGCTGAGGAGAGGCATATGGAAGGGCATGAGTATATTTGCATAATACTCAGCTGCTTCCGGCATAACATCTCCTACTTCGAAATCATACCTTTTTGAGGTAGCTATATGCTGGCCGAAACCGTCATTTGAGAAAAGGATCCGGTCTTCCTTCAGGAAAGTCTCCATGCTGTCAGGCCAATGGAGCATGGGGGCTTCCAGAAAAATCAGGGTCTTACTTCCAAGGTCTAGCTGGTCGCCGGTCTGCACAGTTTCAAAGTCCCATTTCTCACTGCTCGCATCCCTGAAGTAGCCATTAAGGATATCGACGCCTCTTTTTGTGATGAGGATTTTTGCATTAGTTTGTTTTTTAAGCTCTGCCAGGGAACCAGAGTGATCAGGTTCCATATGGTTTACTACAATGTAGTCGAGCTTTGAAGGGTCGATTATCTGGCTAATGCGTCTGAGCATCTCTCCTGCAAAGGGAACCTTTACAGTATCGATAAGAGCAGTCTTTTCCCCGACTACAAGATACGAATTGTAGGTTGTTCCTCCTGGAGTTGTAAACCCGTGAAAGTCCCTGCCGTTCCAGTCGATTGCCCCTACCCAGTAAACTCCCTTTGTAAGTTCGACGGCTCCGCCTGTTTCTCCTTCTGTACTCATGCGTCCACAATCCATTCTATTTTTCAGGTCTGCATCCGGAAACCGGTGATACCTTCCAGGTAACCATCAATAAACTCGTAGTGGCCTCTTTCGTATCTTGCCAGCATCTCAAAGAAATTTCTTTGGGTATTGTCTCCGGCTTTTTTTGCCAGTTCCGAATAGAAATCCTCGCTTTTTCTCTCATGCCTCATGGCTGCAAGAAGAATACCTGCATCTCCAAGAGTGATTTCACCACCCTTTGTCCGAGCTGTATTGAACTCAGGGGTGAAAGACTGACCGCTCGATACCTTCGTACTGACTACTGGCAGTTCTTTTTTATCACGATATACTTCAAGGTAGGTAATGTGCCTTGCTTCTTCATCTGCCAAATACTCATAGAGTTCCTTAAATTTTAGGTTGTCCATTAAAGTCGCTTTATGCAGGTAGAACTCCCTTGCCTCTTTCTCCCTATCTAGTGCCAGAGCTATGGCTTCTTCAATCCCTTTAAGGTTTCTTACTTCCTCTACTACATCCTGATATGCGCTTTTCATACCTTTCACTCCCTCATGTTTTTGGCCTTTCAGATTATCCCTACTTTAAGGTGTTTAGTACCCTGTTTTTTTATTTCCCAGTTTCTTTCTTCTTTTTTTTCGATCGGTCTTTATATTTTTCCGTTATATCTTCAGAAGGTCGTTCAAGTCCAAAGATGTCGTAGATATCATAGGGACTTTCGAGTAATGTGATATTTTCCATCTGCGCAAGTTTTTCCGAGTTTGTAATGTCTACTTCCCGCATAGTGAGCTCAAAAGCTCTGCCACTGGGTGCAGCAGTTTTTACACTACCCCTCTTCTGGTCTACAGGCAAGATGAAGATAGGCGTCTTTCCTTTTGCAGTCTGAGAAACTGCATTTGTGACAAGGGTATCTGCAATCCCGTATACGATCTTTGCCACTGTATTGGCGGTTGCCGGAGCAATCAGCAGGAAATCGTAGTGCCCCATCTGCAGTGGGCCTGCAATGAATGGGGAGTTGGGGCCTGCATCTACTTTGAAGTTAGGGAAATCATTCTGGATTTTGTCCCACAGATGATACCATTTCATTACGGTTTCGCCCTCTTTGGACAGGAAAACCATTGTGTCAACACCTGTTCGTTCCTTAATATCCACCAGAACGCTATAGGTCTCTATCATCTGGTCTCCAGAACCTGTAATTCCCCATGCTATACGCTTAATTTTCTTGCCTAACGATTCTACCAAAATAACACCCTCCTTAGAAAATTTCAATCTAAACTTTGGATTGGCTTATTATCCTGATTAATCTGATTTTTAATTCTATTTCTGAAAATTATAGATCTCTCTGAAATTTGCAACCTTCCTGAGATTTACTGCTTATTTGTCTTCTACAGCATTTCATTCTTCTGGGCTTTAGGTTTCTGCAGCTTTCTTCACCATCTGGGTTGTCTGGATGAGTTTCTTCAGGGTTTTTCTAAGACTTCTCATACCTTCAGAATCTTCGGAAACCCCTTCTGCCCCTTTATCCTTTGACCAGAATGTTCCCCCCAGATTTGCTCCGAAAGAGCCACCTCCAACAGGGATCATTTCATTTATTACGTAGAAGGTCAGGATGGTCTGGATAGCCGGCTCCTGCCCGCCTATTCGATCTCCTCCATCTGCAATTCCCATCCCTACTTTGTTTAAAAAGACCTTGGGGTCTCTGGCAACGACAGCTCTGCAGCGGTCCATGATCGTTTTTGTCTGGGCACTAACAGTCCCCTGATATACAGGAGTCCCTATTATCCAGGCATCGGCCCAGATCATTTTGTCGTACAGCTCTGCCGAAATATCATCCTTATGAATACAGCCTTCTTTTGTCCTTATACAGTAGTCGCAGTGAATGCAGAAGTTCAGCTTTTTCCCTTTGGCGGAAAAATAATCAGTTTCTGCACCGTATTTATCCTTTGCAATCTGCAACGCTTCCTGAACCAGAAAATCAGTTGCCATATTCCTGGGACTTCCCGATATTCCCAGAATTTTTATCGGTTTGGCTTCGGTTTCTTGCATGGCCCCTCCGGAATTACCTGTGAAAAATTAATCGTATACTCGAATGTATCTTAATACAATCATTAAGATATACATCTGAGGCGAGATTATCAAATTTAATGGATTATTGGAAGATGAAATAATTAAAGATTGGCTTTCAACTATAAATCCAAAACCCAACACCAGAAAATCTTATCTCATGGCTGTGCAGGTATTCACAAATTGAACAGACCCCTAACGAACTGCTAACAGTAGCCGAACAGGAAGTAAGAGACGCATACTCATGCCGGCGCGAAACGTAAAACGGTATATCAACGGATTTAGAGGATTTCTAGAAAAGCAGGATCTAGCCCCACACACAATAAAAGCCAGGATGACGGGGTTTTATAGCTTTTACAAATGCGTTGCGTTTTCTTGACTTACCTATAACCCCCAAATTTAGTGCGAGGATATAGGTAACTCGAATTTTTTGTACGCGAATGCAAGGTAATGCACAACCATTTTTGAAAAGTAGCCCTACTAAAAGATCACTTTTATCTTAATAGTGTTTGCCTGGGAAAAATAGGCCATATTTTTTTGTATGCTAGTGTAAAGTTTTTGCAAAACAGAACTTTTCAAAAAGTAGCCCTACAAAAAGATCACTTTTTTCTTTTGCAAGTTAGCCTGAAAAAATAAGTCAAATTCTTTACCGATAGGGCAAATTTCTTATAATTCTCTCTGTGTCATAAAGTTCCTATGAAAAAGGAAAGTGCTTAAGTCCTAACTTATGTTTTAAAATATTCAAAAACAGCAATAGCCATGCCTAATAAGAAAGCTAATATTAAATAGTACAAGTATGAGTTAAAACTCTTTATTTTATATTCTATCTTATCCTGAATAGCTTTGCATCATTTAAAAGTTTTAGGACTTACGCACTTGAAGCATAAAATCAAGTGCAATAGACGATGTGATCAAATTTGTATTTTAGACAGTTGAAGGTCTCATGCTATTGGTTTTTCATTCAACTGCGTAAGTCCTATACAATAAACAAACTAAATAACTTTTCTTTAAATCAGTTGTCCCGCAACAACCCTACAAAAAGATAAAGGAATTTTCTCCACAATTTTTTAGTGTATCTTGCTTGTAAAGCCAGGAAAAGTAAAAACGAAAACTGTTTTAAGCTTAAGTTTTATAAAAAATAGTGGTGTAGGTAGTTGATAGACCAAGAGGAAATTCACAATCAATGTCTTAGCAAAAATCCAAAGGAACGTATCAAGGCTTTGAATAAATTAGAGGGTAATTTTTCACAATTACCAGATAAGCAAAAGGCATGGTGTGACTTAATTAAATTAACCAGTGATGAAGACATTTATGTGAGGTATAGGGCTGGCTCTGCTCTTGGTTCTGTATTTTCTGATATGCCAGATAAACAAAAAGCGTGGAATGACTTACATAAATTGACCAGTGATGAAAACAGATATGTGAGATCTGAGGCTGCCTCCACTCTAGGTTCTGTATTTTCTCAAGTGCCAGATAAACAACAGGCGTGGGATGATTCACATAAATTGACCAATGATGAAGACAGTGAAGTGAGGTCTAGGGCTGCCTATGCTCTTGGTTCTGCATTTTCTGACGTTCCAGATAAGCAACAGGCGTGGAATGTCTTGCACAAATTGGCCAATGATGCAAGCTGGAGTGTGAGGTCTAGTGCTGCTTCTGCCCTTGGTTCTGCATTCTCTGACGTTCCAGATAAGCAACAAGCGTGGAATGACTTACATAAACTGACCATTGATGAAGACAGTTCTGTGAGGTCTAGTGCTGCCTCTGCTATTGATTCTGTATTTTTTGGCATACCAGATAAGCAACAGGCGTGGAATGATTTAATTAAATTGACCATTGATGAAGACAGTGATGTGAGGTATCTTGCTACCTTTGCTCTTGGTTCTGTATATTCTGATGTGCTAGATAAGCAACAGGCATGGAGCGACTTGATTAGACTGACCACTAATGAAAACAGTGATGTGAGATATTTTGCTGCCTCTGTTCTTGATTCTGTATATCCCCACGTGCCAGATAAACAACAGGTATGGAATGACTTACTTAGACTGATCAATGATGAATTCATAGATGCTAAAATTAGGTCACCCTTAGCACTTGGTTCTGTGTTTTCTGACGTGCCAAATAAGCAACAGGCATGGAACGACTTACATAAATTGATCAGTGATGAAGACAGTGAAGTGAGGTTTTATGCTGCCATTGCTCTTGGTTCTGCATTTTCTGACGTGCCAGATAAGCAACAGGCATGGAATGACTTACATAAATTAGCCAATGATGCAAGCTGGAGTGTGAGGTTTTATGCTGCCTCTGCTCTTGGTTCTGCGTTTTCTCTAGTGCCAGATAAACAACAGGCATGGAATGACTTACATAGACTGACCAATGATCTAGACAGTTCTGTGAGGTCTAGTGCTGCCATTGCTCTTGGTTCTGCGTTTTCTCTAGTGTCAGATAAACAACAGGCATGGAATGACTTACATAAACTGACACTTGATGACGACATTGAAGTGAGGGGTAGGGCTGCTGTAGCTCTTGGTTCTGCGTTTTCCCACGTGCCAGATAAACAACAGGCATGGAATGACTTACATAGATTGACCAGTGATAAAGATAATTATGTAAGAACCTTCTCAAACCATTCTCTTGGAAGAGTTTCAATATTCATGGCCTCCCAGGCAGAAACAGATGAAGATTACAAAAAAGAATTAGAGAAGGCAATTGAATATTTTGAAAAAGCAGCACAAGATTCACCTAAGGGGGATAATCCATCAAAATTTTGCCTACCATTCTATCGTTCATTCCATACAGTAATTTTCAAAAAACAGGCAGCTAAAGAAGAAGTGGACAAATATCTTGCAGAAGCAAAAGATGCAATTGAAGGATCAAAAAGCAAAGAGACGCTTCTTGAAGCAGTTGAAAACCTTGCAAATGCATTAAAAGAAGTTCAGAGTATAGAAAATCTAGACTTAGAAGCAAAGAAAGGCGAGCTTAACTTTTATAGACAATATTGTGATCATGCAGCAGAACTAATGAGAGATACAGATGAAAAAGCACCATTTGCGACAGAAGTTTTGAGAAAAAGCCTGCCTATTCTAGATAGGAAATTAAAAGAGATTCTCGAAGAAATTCAAAAGAAAACGAAATATGCTTGCAGGGAACTGCAAGGAACTCATAACGAAGAAATAGTATGTACTATTGAAAGAAAAGTTCAGAAATTATTCACAAGTAATCCAGAAGAATCAGCTCAAAATATAGAGGACATTGCTTATACTTTAAAAAATCAAGTACCAAATATTCCTGACTATATTCTTAATAAAATAGACTTAATGATTAGCGAAAACGATCTTACAAAGAAAACACAAATTTTAGGTTATGTTATATTGAATGTAATTGGACAAATGTTAAAAGAAAATCAGGCGCCTATAAAAATAGATGGTAATGAAAATAACGTTATCGTTAATTCAAAAGATAGTAGCATTCACTTAAATACTGAAAATAAAAGTGGATTTATTGATTCGTTTGCAACTAGGGCAAGTTTTTTAGGTTTTATCGTTTTAGAACTCCTTAATTTCTGGCGACCTTTAAGTAATACTAATCATATAGTTTGCCTTTTAGCCATTGTAATTTTCTTCTTTTTTGCATATATAATAAAAAAAGACAATTAAAAATCAGGAGAATATTGACTCAGTATCAAAATCTAGTGATGTTGTTGTATCCTGAAATTATTTCGCAGATTCAAAATCATTAAGGAGTTCAATACACGAAACATTAACAGGAGGCGCAAAATGTTAAGCGTGATGACATTGCAATTCCTTCCTTGTACTACGAAATGATCCTATAAAATGAAGTAAATTTGAAGCTGAAGTAGAATAAAAGGCTGCATGTATCCTATATACATTGCAATAAAAAAAAAATTAAAAAAGCGAAATAATTTTGGGATAAAACATTAAGAGTATTTATGAACTAATAATATATATGTACTTATATAACTGAAACGCCTTTTATTTTCGATGCTTCTTTTTGGACATATCGGTGTTACTTTTGGGGTATTTTTCGGACTTGCGTTTTTCATACCACAATTAAGGACTGTTATAGATCCAACATATCTTGTCATTGGATCGCTCCTTCCAGATTTAATAGATAAACCTCTAGGACTGATCATATTTCCTTCCACCATTGCAAACGGACGGATGATAGCTCATACATTGTTATTCTCTTTTACCCTTTTCCTGATAGGTTTATACCTTTATGATAAAAGCGGAGATATCAAAGTCCTTACCCTTGCGTCATGTTCTATTTTACACCTTATGGAAGATCAGATGTGGGCATCGCCTCGAACTTTATTTTGGCCTCTCTTAGGATGGCGTTTCCGCAAAAAACCGCATCATACTGGACTAAAATATTTATTAATGCTTTTTAAAAGATCTTTTAGGCAGTTATAAAAAAGACAATAATTATAGAGCTTATCCCAAAACCAATTTTATTGTTACATCAAAAAGAGCAGTGTATTGAAATTTCTGTAATTCTAATTGACTCTGGACCCTTTTCATCATCACAAAAAACATGATATAGAGTCAATGGTTATACTGACAAAACATCTGTTTTTATTATTTAATTAAAAGTATTTGGATTACGATGAATGGTAATTTGTGGTAGTGACAAAACGAAAAACGGTATACGACTACAAGTATCTGTTGAATTCTGGAATAAAATAAAACTATTACTACCACTGCCAAAACCTAAAAAGAAGCCTGGAAGACCTCGAGAAGATGATTGGAAAATCTTGAGCGGTATTTTTTATGTCCTTCGTACAGCTGACATTCCGCAGATGTTTGCTAAAATTCAACAATTTTTCACGCTATCGTTTTTTCTGAAAATTGCTTTTCCTATT
>MDTP02000097.1 GCA_001714685.2 Methanosarcina sp. Ant1
TACAGAAATTACAGCTTCAGGACCAGCTTCATAGATAACAAAAATCTCTTCACGTGTAAGCATAATAACGAAACAAAATAGCATTCAATTTATATGCAATTTTTCCTCGAAACGAGGAAAAATTGTAGCCTTTGAAAGGCTATCTGAATAGTTACGAATTTTTTATAGAAATGATTTCATTTATTCCTTTCCTTTTCATAATAATCGGACTTTTTGATGTCTGGGTTCCAAAGGAGATGCTTGAGAAGCATATTGGTAAAGAGTCCGGAGTTAAAGGAATTTTTTTGGTTATTTTGTTGGCAATGCTTCAGGCAGGCCCTCTCTATGGAGCATTCCCTGTTGCGTATGTCCTTTTTAAGAAAGGTGCATCGGTAAGGAACATCTTCATTTATTTGGGAGCATTTTCATCGATGAAGTTACCTATGTTGGGAATAGAGATAGGTTATTTGGGGATAAAATTTACAATTTTAAGGACGCTCATATCACTACCACTGTTTATATGCATAGGATTTATTATGGAGAAAAGCGTTGGCAGTGATTTTAAAGTCGAAGAGGTTAAAGCATAAAAAATTAAAAATGACTAAAAACCACTGTCTGTAAACCCTTTTAAACCATGGATCAAAGATATGGATTTGATTTACCGAAAATTTAAGAAAATGCCAAAAGTAGTGATGTCTGAAGGATTCACTTCAGGCAAACCTTTCCCTCATTCCTACTCCCATAACTAGAAGGCTGGTTTCCATAGGAGGATGGTTCCAGCCGTCAGGAGAGACAGTCTTTTTCTCAATTGAGATTTCAACCTGGTTCCCACTGAGGCCGCAATTTTTCATGTAGTCCTCAACGAGCTTTTTCCCAATTTCGGTTGCTGTTTCCAGAGCTTCTGCATAAGTATTGAACCTCAGCCTGCTGTCAGGAGCAAAGACCAGGAAATCCTTATCCGGGGACATGAGACTTGCTGGTCTTATCAGGATTTCAACTCTTTTGATACCTTTTCCTACAAGGGCTCCAACGGCGTTTCCTACTTCGGCGTGTTCGGGAACCAGGATTTCAGCATCAACGAATTTCTCAAGTTCTTTCCTGTAAGCTCGGACAGGACCTCCGAGCAGAACAACAGGAATATCCAGTTTGAATTTTGCAGGATATTTACCGTCAAGGATCTTTGCAATAGAGGTTTCCGGAACTCCTTCCAGTATATACGAGAGCAAGTGAAGTGCCATATTCCTGGCAACTCGCTTTTTTATGGTGGTGCAGAATTCCCCTGGAGTTATACGCATGAGCCTGGAAAGCCTTTCTGCGCCGATACGGGAAGCTTCTTCGTTCCAGGCCGTGTATTCCCCCAACACATGCAGGGCATCGGTAGGAGTAAAACCAATCGCCTGGACAAGGCGTTTTTTGATAAGAGAATCAAAAGTCTGAGGGTGAAGGTCTTTTCTCAGAAGGGCTGAAATTTCGGATACCGAAGTGGGTTCTTCTCCGACAACTTCCAGCACTTCAGCCTCCGCCTTGCTCAGTTCTCCTGCCGGATAGCCTGATCTGACAAAAAACTTTGTGGGCTGAATGTTTTCGCAAAGATCTTCTCTGGCAGGCGTGGGAGTCCTTTTGAGGTTATTTAGGAAACTTGGGTATTGCACCGCAGCTACGGCAAGGGGTACAACACGGCGGGGCCCAAGGAAAAATTCTCTATTCATTGCCCAGATATGGCTGTCTCCACCTGTAGCCGTCGTTTCCATCCGGATCGCCCGGACTCTGGTCTTCCAGCCCCCCACAATAGCGCCCTCCTCGCTCAGGTCAGGAACGCCCATGCAGATTGAGGAGATGTCCGTGCTCGTCCCCCCTACATCAATTACGGCACAGGTCTCAAGTCCAGAGAGATATGAGGCCCCGACCAGGCTTGCTGCAGGACCTGAAAAGATCGTTTCTATGGGCTTTTTCAGGGCATCTTTGATTCCGACCACAGAGCCATCACATTTGAGCATAAGAAGCCGGGCGTTAATCCCCCTCTCTTTGATATCCGTGATTATTGACTGCACGAACTGCCTTGTTATGGGGATCAACTGGGCATTAAGGAAAGCTGTCACTGCTCTTTCATAGGCTCCGAGTTCCTGGGAAAGCTCGTGTCCGCAGACAGCAGGAAGGCCTGTAAGTTCAAGGATTCGGTCCTTTACTTTCAGTTCATGTTCCGGATTCCGAGTGCTGAAATAGGATGAAATGGCAAAAGCGGAAACCTTATCCTTTACGCGCAGGGCAAACTTCTCAACAGCTTCCAGGCCAAGGGGGGCCTCTTCTTCTCCATTGTGGTTGTGTCCGCCTGAGGCAAAAAACACATGCTTTGTTGGCAATTGCTTTTCGAAGGGGTGATCTCCAATAAGGATCAGGGCGACTGGAAAACCGGTTCCTTCCAAGATAGTGTTGGTGGATAGGGTTGTGGAAACCGAAACTAGCTTTATGTTTTTCAGGGATTCCGGGTTCAGGCCATCTATTACGTTTTTGATGCCAGGGTGGAGGTCGGGGTAGGTGGTAAGCGCTTTATTTGAGTCAATAATGGCACCGTCCGTGTCCCTTATAAGCACCGCATCGGTGTATGTGCCTCCCGCATCAATCCCAAGGCTATATTGCATGCTGAAAACTACTCCTTTTTGTTTACTTCGTGAGGAACATGTATTGAAATCTCGGCTATATTTTATTTATACGCTGGAGCCAGGTTCTATTTATACGCTGGAGTAACTGGCTATTTTATTTTGTTCAATCAAGAATAGGCAACAAAAATAAGTAGAGTGATAAATCCTCAAAACGAGGTTATAGCTCCATATAAATGCAGCATTAATTGACTGTAAAACTAAGCTGCAAGGACTCTTTGTTGCTGTTCTTCAAGCTGCCCTGTAACCTTTCGTAAAATATTTCCTTCTCCAATAGAGTGCCACATTTACGAGCCCAATCATCACTGGCACTTCAATCAGCGGGCCTACCACCGCTGCAAATGCCTGTCCTGAATCGATGCCGAAAACTGCTACTGCGACTGCAATTGCCAGTTCGAAGTTGTTACTTGCCGCGGTAAAAGCAAGAGATGTTGTCTGTGAGTAGTTAATACCCATTTTTAGAGAGACAAAAAATGAAATGCTGAACATAATTACGAAATAGATTAAGAGAGGAATTGCAATTCTTACTACATCTAAAGGCAAGGTAACAATATATTCACCTTTTAAAGAGAACATTACAATAATCGTGAATAGTAGAGCATAAAGCGAAATCGGACCCGCTTTAGGAATGAATTTGTGATCATACCATTCGGCTCCTTTTGAGGGACGTAAGAAGTAACGGGTTAAAAAGCCAGCAGCAAAAGGGATCCCCAGGTAGATGGCAACACTTTGGGCAACTTCCCCTATGGAGATATTTATTTCCATGCCACTCAATCCCAGCCATTCAGGCAATAAGGTTATAAAGAAATATGCAAAAACGGAGTAGAAGACTAACTGAAAGATCGAATTGAAAGCGACCAGAGCAGCAGCATACTCATTATCCCCATCTGCCAGGGTGTTCCAAACAATTACCATGGCGATGCATCTAGCCAGTCCAATTAGAATGACACCTACCATGTATTCCGGATATTCCCTCAGAAATACAATCGCCAGGATGAACATTAAAATTGGACCAATGACCCAATTTTCTAATAAGGATAATCCTAATACCTTGTGATTCTTGAACACCTTGCCTAATTCCTCGTATTTGACCCGCGCCAGCGGAGGGTACATCATCACTATCAAGCCAATGGCAATGGGAATGGATGTGGTGCCAATAGACAGGCTCTTTAAAAAGTCTGCAAAGCCCGGATAAACAAAGCCCAGGGCTACACCGATAAACATAGCCAGAAAAATCCATAGGGTTAAATAACGATTTAGAAACGACAATTTTGATACAACTGAGTCTTCCAAAACAAACACCCTCTATTTATTAATATACATAATTATTTTCTTAATCAATCGCAGGACCTGTCACTTGCTTTGAACTTTTTCAATAGTGCTAAGTCATCTTTACAAATGCTTATTTTTTCTACTTCATCGCTAACGATGATTGAAAGGAAGGGGAACCTTTTAAAAATATTATCGTTGAGTCTGTAATAGACCCATTGGGACTTTTTTTCGGAAACAATGATCTCTGCCGTTTTCATTCTATTCAAGTGCCTGGAAGCGTTGGATTGTTTAATGCCTAGAACCGCCTCAATATCGCAGACACATAATTCACCATTTTTTAAAAGGTTCAGTATTCTTATTCTATTTTCATCAGCCAGAGCCTTAAATATATAAACAATATCCGCGAACATCACCATCTGTATATGAGTATATGCAATTATACTCATATACTATTTAAAAATGCTGTCTTATTTTTCATTGTTCATGATGTTATGCGAATTATCTCCAGAATAAAAATGAAAAATGAAAATGAGCTCTCTCAAATGATAGGATGAGATTAATGGTTAATATGGGGTTAATGGTTAATTATACTGAAGACAAACTGTGAAAGTGATTTCACCTCATAGTGTTGTCAATGTAAAGATCCCCATCCTAAGAAGGAATTCGAGATCAGTGGCCGTAGGTATAAAGTCCATATCCAAGCCATGAAATCACCAGTGGGTGCACTATTTCAATCACCAGGCAGATCGCCAGATAAGAAATTCCTCACTGAGGCTTTTTACTTTCCCCTAATGGCCAATCTCCAGCGAGCGAAAAGATGAATGCGGTTCAGACAAAGAATAAGGCATACACACTGAGCATATCTGGATTAATTCCTAAGGTACCCTGGCCAATTCCAATAAAGATGATTGATGAGATAATAACATACAACGTTTATCCCATCGAATGAAGCAAGCCTTTGTTTTTCCCTCTTCAGGAATCATAATTTTTCAAGGGATGCTCTTTCTTCCATAGTTAAAAAAGGGCAATTTTCGGCTTTGGAGGCATGGATCAAAGTTTTAAGGTTTTGGAGAGCTTTTTCTCCGGTATTGAACTTGCAGTCCGGGCGTATAGGCAGCGCGGACATGTCCACAAATTCCCAGGGATGGACAAAGAGTACAGGAGCTTTTGCTTGCTTGAGCAGCGGGAGAAAAAGAGCTGGAGGCAGCCTTAAAAAAGAAGAGGTAATCGTAGCAGGAATCCTGATTATTTTACCCTCTACTCTGCTTCGGGGAAACGGTGGTTTGTATGCCGCAAGGGAGGAGTCGTACAGAAAGCCTTCCTTTTCCAGGAGTTTTAGATATTTTGCCGGAAACTGAAGGTTCGGAGCCCTGAAGGAGACAAGCTTTTTTTCAAACTGCCTGAGTACTTTGCCAGCCTGCTTAAGGGCAATTCTAGCCTCTTCTGTTTCCATTCGGTCAAAACGTGCGTGGGTATATCCGTGGCAACCCAGCTCGTGTCCTTCTTTCGGGATCCTGGTTATCAGGTCCGGATACTTTTCTGCCATCATTCCGGTCACGAAGAAAGTAGCTTTTATCCCTTCTTTTTTGAAGAGGTCGAGTAGTTTAGGCAGTCCTTCTTCCATACCTTTTGTACTCGTAAGCATGGGTGGACAGTCTTCTTCCACATCAATTGTTATTGTGATGTTTTTCATAAATGACCTTTGTATACACCTTGTTGATCTGTTCACATATTCTGTTCCAATCGTAGTTTGAAAGCTCCTGGCTCGCTCTCTGGGCAAGCGAGGTTCGCAGGGATGGATTTTCTATCAGTGCTTGAAGATTGGACGAAAATTCTGCAAGATTATTCGCAAGGTAGCCACTTACGCCGTTCTTTATAATATCCGAGACCCCACTATGATTCATTGCCACGACAGGAACATTTTTAGAGATAGCTTCAAGGATCGCAATTCCGAAAGCCTCATCGCTGGAGGGAAGAGCAAAGATATCTGCCTGCTCCAGATACCCCAATACCCTTCCCCTTGGAACTTCTCCTGTAAAGTAAAAGTTTCTTGATAACCCTTTTTCGTCTACCTTTTTTTCCAGGTTTTTCCTAAGTGGCCCGTCTCCTATCATTAAGAATATCAGGTTTTCATATTTTTCCAGAAGGGAAGGGGCGATATTCACAATATTCTGGACACCTTTCTTTTTTGTCATGCGTGCGACAGTGGCGATTATAACTTTTCCTTGCGTATCAAAAGGAAGTGGAACCTTGATGATATTATCCTCAGAATCAACCCCATTAAAAATTCGGTAAACAGGTTTTGATGTCATTATTTTTGAGTCTTTTTCAACTGCCGAGCTGACAGCGATTACAGCGTCTGCATTCCTTAGAAACAGTTTGCCAAACAGATAAAGAACTGGGCCATATATTGTATGGCCTACCAGAGAATGATTGGTAACTACTACAGGAATTCCAAGTCTCCTGGAAGCAACAAGGGCAGATATCCCAATAGGAGAATCCAGTCCGTGGCAATTGACAATTTCATAATTGCCATTTTTCAAAAGATAGTAGAGCTCTTTATAAGCATTGGGCATGAGAAAGCGACGCTGCCCGGGAAAAGGTTTACCTTTGATCCTTATTACTGAAACCCCATCTCGGATACAGTATTCAGGAACATCCGGATAGCTCCTCGTAATAACGCTTACCTCATGACCATGCGTGGCAAGGGTTTTAGCAAGGGCATGCATGGCATACTCGATTCCTCCTACTTTTGGAAAGTACCAGTCACTGATCAGTGCAACTTTGCGCTTTTCCATATCTTAAACCCTCCATAATAAAATAGGTACAGAAATCCTATCACGCTGCTGAGCCCAAAGGAGATAAAACGTTCGAGAAAGACAAAGCTACTTGCTGAAGCGAGTGGTAACCCGAAGTAGAGAAGGATAGAGATCAGACCTCCTTCAACTATTCCAAGCCCTCCAGGGGTTATTGGCAGGCTTCCAAGCAGCAGATACAAAATTGATACTGTTGCAATCAAATATAGAGAAAGAGGAAGGTCCAGGGCTAAAGCAATCAGCTTGAGACGTATTATATCAAGAACCCAGACTCCGGAGGATAAAAGAAGAACAGCAATAAAGGATTTGCGAAGCTGTCTCCAGTTTTGCTGCACACTATTGAGAAGGGAAGAAAACCTTGCTCGGAAAAGCCATATTGCGAATCCTGCTGCGAAGAAGCCTAATAGCAATAAATAAGTTGAGTTTAACGTAAGACTATTTTTTATGGGTAAAAATTTGATCTCCAACGAGGGGAATGAGTATAGAACATAAATTGATAGTATGGAAATAGGAATTGCTTCAACCAGCCTTTCGAAAAGAATTGATATGAAACCATCAGTATAACGTACTCCAAATCTCTTGTTAATCCAAAATATCCGAAGGGGCTCGCCTCCTGCCCTGCTTGCCGGAGTTAAATTGTTTGCGAACATTCCTCCAAAAATAACGGGAACAAGGTTTGTGGCCTTAAGATCATAGCCAATAGAACAAAGAACCTGCTGCCAACGGACTGCGAATAAGTATACACTCAAGAGGTATACTAAGAAAGCCAGAATGAAATAACGTATTCGGGTTTGACTGAGAATTTTCAAGCTTTCTCCCAGAATAGGTATGATATCTGGCCAGTAAACGCGAACCAGAAATACTCCTGCTATAAGCAGTAAAAGGACCGCAATGGCTTTTTTCAAGGTTCCCATGTTCAAAAATACACCTCCACAAGGTTCAGAGTGGGATTTATTGTAAGTAAATTTTTCTATAATTAATGTTTCACTTCCGGATTTTTCCATCAATTGAGACGGTACTTACACTCTGGATCTGGAATTATCTAGATTAAAAAGGAAGACTTTAATATCTTTTTCTATTTAACCAGCCCGGAATTCGTCTAACGACATCTCATATCATCACCTAATCCACATTCTTCTAAGTTTAGGCTCTTTTTATATAATATCTGTCATGGTTTCATTTTCTCACATTTTAAGTATCTGCTTTCAGTTTCTGATTAATTCTCTCATTCTTCAGATACTTCTCTTTTTGTAGATACTGTATTTCGTTCTTATCGAATCACCTTTTGCTAACCTGTGCTACCTTGTGAATCTACAGACACTTTATTTGCAACTCTGACAATGCAGGGTTTGAATTTTCAAAGTTCTTAATAATGAGGTAAAAATAGATATTTTACAGAAGACTTGGCCAAACAGATAAAAATCTTTCAATCCTAGTGCATCGATTCCAAAGTATGTCAAGAACCAAATGTTTGAATTTAGATCAAGGAAGGATTAGCGAACATGTACTCTTTAACTAATTTCAAACGAATGCGTGAGCGGACAAATTTACAAAAAATGTGTTACAAACTGCGGAAATTGAGCTCCATTTTCAGCATTAAGTAACCCCTGACATAATAAAAAATTTAATATGGAATGAATTTAATATTACTGTCGATGAGGGATGTAAAACGGGAGAATGGAAGAGAAATATTTAGATCAGAGCTGGATGACTCAATTGTCTGGGCAATTATAATCGTTTTTCTCTGCATAATTAGTTTCAAACATTATCTTCTCTTCCATAGCCTGGTGGAATTATTCAGCGTCGTGGCAGCGTGCACAGCCTTCATTATAATATGGAAATCAAAAAGCTTAATCTTAAATAGATATTTATTATTGCTAGGGATATCGTATTTTTTCGTTGGAAGTTTTGACCTTTTACATACTCTGGCGTTTAGCGGGGTAGAGGCACTTCCAGAACTTGATTTAAATCCTTCCATCCAATTCTGGATAATTGCAAGGTATACAGAAAGCATTTCTCTTCTGATAGCTCCACTGTTTTTGATACGGAATAAAAATAATGAGATGGATAATTCTATATTCTTTAAAAATTCTCGATTTGCTAAGAAAATATTCGTTATATATGCTATAATTACAGCATATCTCCTTATTTCAGTTATATATCTAAAGAATTTTCCAGCATCTTACATCGAAGGCTCAGGATTTACTTTTTTCGAACAAATAAGTGGATGCGTAATCTCTTTTATATTACTCTGCTCACTTGTTCTTCTGTATGCAAAAAAAGACATGTTCGGACAAAAAGTCTTCAGCTTGCTTGTAATGTCCATGACTCTTGCAATTTTCGGGGAACTACCCTTTATCATCTACAGCCATCTGGATAAGTTTCCAAGTGCTATGGGACACTTTATTAAACTGATGTCTTTTTGCTTGATATATCAAGCAGTCGTGGAAACAAAGTTTGAAGAACCTTACAGCAGACTTTCCAGAGAACTTACACAAAGAGAAGATGTTTTAAAACAGGAGGCAACTTTCCTCACTAATGAACAGGCTCTTATTTACGGCTTGTTTGGAGTAAAAAAAGACGTTCTTGAAAAAAAACCGTGCCGGAAGATTCACACCGATTTCAAGAAGATTATCTTTCTTTTATGCAAAATTTTAGTGGAATTCTATTTCAGCTGGACAAAGATCTTTTACCTATATTTATGGAAGGGCCTATTGAAGAAATCACAGGTTACAGTAAGAAAGACTTTCTTTCCGGCAGCGTGAAGTGGGCTGATATTATTATACCTACAGGCCTGCCAGTAGTCTCTAAAAAAACAGAATGTTCCACATCAAATCCTGAAATCTCTGTAGAAACAGAATATAGAATACAGAGAAAAGACGGGGAAATAAGATGGGTAAGGGAAAGAATTCGACAAATTCCCAATAATTCAGGAAATCGGGGCAAATTTCAAGGTTGGATTCATGATATTACTGGACGCAAAATGATTGAAGAAACCCTGGAAAAACATGAAGAAGCCCGGGTAAAAGAAATTCATCACAGGATAAAAAATAACCTTCAGGTGGTTTCCTCCCTTCTTGATCTCCAGGCAGAAAGGTTCATGGAAAGGGAAGCCGTTCAGAGTCAAGAGATTCTTAAGGCTTTTAAAGAAAGCCAGAATCGCGTAATCTGTATGGCTCTGATTCATGAGGAGTTGTACAAATCCAGAGACATGGCTACATTAGATTTTGCCAGTTACCTGCGGAAACTGACTACAAACCTTCTCAGATCATATACAGTAAAAAATGAAGACATTACCCTGAAGCTGAACCTTGAACAGGTCTACCTGGGAATGGATACAGCAATTCCTCTTGGAATTATTGTAAATGAACTTGTCTCAAATTCCCTGAAATATGCCTTTCAGCTAGGACAGAAAGGAGAAATTAGCATAAGCCTGTGTAGATCTGAGAACAACGAAAAAATTTGTGAAAAATTGCATGAAAAATCTGCAGATTCAGAAAAAGATAGGGGCAAGAGTAAAATGTATTTGCAGTATACACTGGCAGTAGCTGATAATGGTCCTGGAATCCCGGAAGGGATAGATCTTGAAAATACGGATTCTCTTGGACTTCAGCTCATAATGGTTCTTGTAGACCAGATAGAAGGTCACTTGGAACTGAGAAGGGATGCAGGAACAGAATTCAAGATCATTTTCAACAATAAATAATAGACATTGAAAATACGGATTCAATCCAAAGATGTGTGAATTTTTTTCTCTTGCGGAAATTAAATCGGAGATTTAACTTCTTTGAATTTAACCTTTTATTTTACTGCTCTCCCTTTAAAGAAGGTATAACAGAAAGTTCCTTCAGGCTTGGCAGTCCCATGGAGCTCTTCTATCCCCTTCTTCCACTCTCCTTCTCCTATCATTTTCATCTCCAAAGCCTGATCTTTTACACCTTCTACCATAGGAATAATGGTCTTGAGGATAAAACCATCCACAAGTCCAGGTTTGCTGGAATCTACATAGACCATTCTAGGCTCTACTTTTACTTCACTGAACCCCGATTTCTGAAGGAGAGGGTAAAGCTGGCGTCCGATGTGGGAATTCCCTTTCATTTGTGCCTGCACGCGGATAAGGCAACGCCAGGCTTCAACGGCGCTTTCTCCTTCAGGATAAAAATAACATGAGCCATGGTCACCTTCAACGACAGTTACAGTACCTCCGGGTTTGAGAACTTTTTTCAGGCATTCCAGGGCTTCTACAGGATTCTGAAGGTGTTCGAGCACGAAACAGATGAAAACGTGATCAAAACTTTCCTCTTCGAAAGGGAGAGAAAAGATATCTGCCTGCAGGAGCCTGACATTCTTAATGCCTCTTTCTCTCATATTTTCCCTGGCTTTTCCAAGTGACTCATGGGAGATGTCAAACGATATGATTTTTGCCTCAGGATTGTTTTTTGCAAGAATTAAGGTCTGGGCCCCTATCCCGCAGCCGGCTTCGAGAACCTTTATTCCGGGCAAATATATCGTATCATGATGGAGAAGTCTTTCAAGTGTGTCCGCCTGTTCTGAAAGGCGTAAAGCTTCTCTTTCAGAATAACCGTGAACATATTCAGTCATGTGCTCTTCACTCTCTCTTTTTCCTGCCTGCAGCGTTGTATTAACTGTTATTGATCAATAATTGTTATCTTTAGTAACTGTAACAAAATAGATTAGGCAGATTTTTCCTAAAGTTATTTTTCAATTGATGGTTATGATCTTGAAAATCAAGGCATCCACTAGAAACCTGTGCATAGCTTGTTCTGTGACGACTCCTTAGTTGATCAGGTATGCTATTATAGTCCTCACAGTAAAAATCAACACTTCACAAACTAAAGAAGATAATTTATCACCAAGTACCAAAATTTCGCCACTCATCTTAAATGTAAAGTTGAATCGCGGAAAGCGCGGAAAAAATGTTCTCATGCTTACTTTCTTCCGTGATTCGCAACATCACTTTTGTAAATCAAGACTCAGATAAAGAGAGTCACATTCGCATCCCTTGCTTCCTGAATATACGTGCCCACTGCCCCCCATTCGTCGACCCATTCCGTTCTAAGCTCTTCTTTCTTTATGCCCATGATTTCCATGGTCATTTCGCAGGCTATTATCTTTCCTCCAAGTTCCTTGAAGTCACTCATCAATCTCTCAAGTGAAGCAACATTGGCTTTGTCCATTCTCTTTTTGACCATCCACCTGCCAAGTCCCAACATATTCATTTTGGAAAGCGGCCCCTTTTCAAGCTCTCCTTTCTTCAATCGCATTAGCCCCCAGAATGTGAAGTATATGGAAGCTTCCATACCCATTGCCAGGGCTCCATTCCCAATTATAAGTGCACTATATACTTTGTCCATGTCACCACTGTGCAGGACAATGACCGTCTTTTCCCCCATTTCCATTCCCCTTCCGGCTTTATCTCCGGATCTTTATCTCCCACTCTTTTCCTCCTTCTTTATCTTCAATTTCCAGTACCTCGAGTCCCATTGCTTTGCAGGCCATAGGAATCTCTTTCTTAGATGCCGGATGCGTGCCCTTCACAATTACAATGTCCCCTGGTGAAGCTTTCTTGAATGCTTTTCTGCACTCTACCAGCGGAACCGGGCAGGTCTGCCCGCGGACGTCTATTTCCATTTCTGCCATTATTCTTACCCTCCAAAGTTAGAGAAACGGAAAGGTCCTGACAACAGTTCTGCTGCCTGTCCCTAAATTCAGTTTATCTTAAAAATATATCATCTCTTCTTATTGAAAATAGTATTTGAAAATTACCCTGGCTTTCTCATTCGGAGCTGTCTCTCTCTTCAAAGTGCTCTCCTTATCTTTTCTGTGACTTCTTCCAGATTTTCATCCGTTTTACAGAAAGGTACGTTGAATACTAATTTTTTCTTTCACAATATTCATCTCAAGCTTGAGTTGATCGGGATAAAAAAATCTCCAGCTAAAATTGCCCTGAAACAAATAGAATCGGCTTGTTTTTTGTACTGAGAATAGAATAATCAATAAGCTACTCTACACCTATTGGATTTGTCAACGACCGTTTAATTTTTCCCCTTTTGGTCGGTTTAATTTCCCGACCTTTTGTTCCGACCTTCCATAGATGTCTTCGAAAAAAAATAACATTTTTCTTTTTATCGTTTTTTGGATAATTGCTCAGAAATCTGCAATTGTTAGCTTCTGTAACCTTAAGGGCATATATGCCTAAAAATGATTAATGAATAAGGGCTGGAGTCGCTTATCTAAGCGGGTTTTAACAAACTTCAAGGGCCTTAAGGAGCTTTTCTAAATCTGCTTTGGAGCTCTCGACGAAGACTCCCCTTGTGCCCGAGATTATAACTGTCCAATCTCCACCGCTGTACATCCAGTTATGCTGAGGTATCCAGTTCATTTTGTAGAGTTGTGTGTAGGCACTGGCTAGGACATCGAACATTGTGTTCACGGCTCCGCAGAACTTGGCGGTCATCTGGGCCATTTCTTTTGGCATCCCGGTGTTGGATTTATAATCCACAAGCTTTCCCTCAGGGCTGAAAATTCCAGCTGCCATTACGCCCTCAAACTTCAAAAGCTCATCCAAGGATAGATTGCACTCCTTTCTGTTCATACATTAACCCCCAACTAAATTTAACATATACTGGTTAATTACCCGTGAACTAAGGTTCGCGGGCTTTCGGCTTCATTCTCCTAACTACTATTACAAGTACGTAGGATCTTCCTCACGCCCAAAGGGTGGAAAAAACTTTTAATGAGTTAATAGGTCACTCGAACTGATTTTCAAATTCAGGAATAGATAAATTATCAACACAATATTATATAAATATATCAAATTAAAAAAGGAAAATTAAAATGCTGTATAAAGACATATCATTAACGCTGAATTCTTTGGTTTTTCTGGCTGTCACATGTGACGCTTGTTATATTTGTATTCGGTTAAGGAATCTGTTGACGTCAAAATGACTACTGCAACAATCCATCCATCTCGATTTACATTTATAGGTTTACAAAAAAGCAGCGGAAATAACACATTTCATTCAGGTTGTATCCTAACCGAATGCAAATGGATTCATCTTATCCCCGTATCGATTGAGATATTAAGGTAAACTGTTTCTCCCGATAAAACCTGTATCTCTGCTGGCAGGCCTGCAGTGCGGTCAATTCCCAGCGGGTTCATGTCCACGATATATGTCCCTTCTTCCAGCTCTGTTTTTATTTGGCCGTCAAGACCAGGGCTGAGCTCTTTTACCAAGTTTTTTCTGTTTTCCGTATAAATCTGAATCTTTCTGGCAGAATATATCTCCGCTTTCTGTGCATCCTGGATTTCGCAGGGCTCTACAGGGCAAAGTGGGCCTATTGTAATGCTTGCCTCAAGGAAGCCGGTTTTTGAATTTATCCCTGTATCATTTTCGAGGCAGCCTCCTGCGAAAAAGGCTATCAGAAGAAGAATTCCAGTAGTAATTATTACAATTCGTGTTTCTGCCATATTTCTTCCTCTGATGCTCTTTCAGTGTGGAATTCTTTTCTTAGCCGTATGCTCTATTTTATTTTATCTTTGTTTTTTCATGCTGTAAACACTACGTCTACCCTTTTCACATCCCACAAAGCTCCCAGCTTTTCTGTAACGTCCTCCTTGATTGCCGAGGCAAACTGGTGATCTGCAGGCAAGTCTACAACTACCCTCACGACTCCATCTTCAACAGTTGTTTTAAGGATAAGGTTCGTGCGGATAATGTCAAGGCCTGTCAGTGGGTTCATAACGTGCTTAAGCCTGTTCCGGACAACTTCTTCGGTTGTTGGCTCCTTTTCGGTAACAAGCCCGTGCTTTTCTTCATAGTCCCGAATCGCAGAACGCAGGCCCTCAACTGCAAGCACTGAGCAGTGGGCTTTGATCGGAGGAAGCCCTCCAAGTTCTTCAGAAGCCTGTTTCCATGTTATCTTCTTTCCCTCATCGAGGGTCTTTCCAAGTGCAAGGTCTGTGATAACAGAGGCTGTGGCAATATTTGAGGCACAGCCGTAAGATTCGAATTTTATATCCTCAATAACCTTCGTCTCGGGATTAACCTTAATATAAACTGCAACCATGTCCCCACAGGCCGGGCTTCCTTCAAGGCCTTTTCCATCAGGATTCTCTATCTTTCCCACATTGTGCGGGTTCCTGAAATGCTCCAGCACCTTTTCGCTATAAGGAAACTTCATTGTCTCACCTTTCTCTCCTTCTTTAATTTTCTTTTCCCTGCTTTCCCTTTATGCTGCTTTCCCTTTATGCTGCTTCCCCTGTGCTACCTTTACCTTTTTCTCTTTTATTTCCTTGAAAGGGGACTTATTTCCCTGAGCCTTGCCACAATATCACTCATGGCAGCAATTGCAGCATCAGCATCTTCCATGCGATTGTAGCGCCCGAAGGTAAAGCGTACCGAACCATGGGCTCTCTCATGTTCTCCTCCGATACCTCTGATTACGTGGCTGGCTTCAAGGGAACGGCTAAAACAGGCTGAACCTGTGCTCACTGCAAAACCCCTCATATCCATATGCAGAGTTACGGATTCCCCCTCTACATAATGGAAAGTCAGGTTTGCGTTCTGAGGTAGGCGTTTTTCTCGGCTTCCGTTGAGGGTAACATCCGAGATCTCGGAAAGAGACTTCTCAATTACCCGATCTCTCATGGCCTTGAGCTGTCTGGTTTCTTCTTCGGTTACGAGTTCCACGGCCTTTTCAAAGCCTACAGCTCCGGGAATATTTTCTACTCCTGCCCTCAGGTTGAATTCCTGAAAACCTCCGTCCATGAATTTATTTATCGGGGTATCTTTCCGGATATAGAGAGCACCTATTCCCCTTGGGCCGTGAATTGTATGAGCGGACATAGTAATCAGGTCTATGGGCAATTCCTTCACACTGAGGGGAAGCCGGGTAAAGCTATGTGTAGCATCGGTATGCAGGAGCACATCTTTTTCTTCACAGATTTCTGAGATAGCCTTCAGGTCCTGCACTGTTCCGATTTCCTGGTTTCCGTGCTGGATCGAGACAAGAACTGTCTCTTTTGTGATTGCTTTTCTTAATCCTTCGAGGTCTGCAAACCCCTCTGCATCCACGTCCAGAAAAGTTACGTCAAAACCCTGTTTCTGGAGAGCTTTTGCTGTGTTCAGCACAGAAAAATCCTCTATCTTCGAGACAATAATATGCTTGCCTTTCTTTTCCTTAAGGGCCCAGGCTACTCCTTTAAGCGCCGTATTGCTTGACTCCGTGTCACCAGAAGTGAAAATGACCTCTCCGGAGCCTGCTTCGAGTTTTGAAATTATGCCTTCGCGAGCTCTTTCAAGTCCTTCTTTTGATTCTATGCCCATAGAATAGCCAAATTCAGATGTAGCTACCGCATAGGTATCAAAAAAGTAAGGTTTCATTGCCTCAAGTACCCTTTCATCCAACCGGGTGCATGCGGCATTATCAAGATAAATCATATTCTCAAATATTTTTCTCCCTCCTCATATCGGATAGTAAATTCTTAATATTGCAGTTATAATCTCAGAGTTTCCAGCAAATTGCGGGCATTTTAGGATTAGAACTCTGAGATTAGAACTCTGTGTGTAATAATTTGGCCTAATTTAACAGATTCAGAGTCGAAATCGCCACTTTGCGAGTTAAGGCCGTCTTTTCCCCATTTTTATTCCTTCAGGTTTTACCTCAAGATCTTTATCTCCCACTCTTCCCCTCCTTCTTTATCTTCAATTTCCAGAACCATGAGTCCCATTGCCTCACAGGCCATAGGAATCTCTTTCTTAGATGCCTGGTGCGTGCCCTTCACAATTAAAATGTCCCCTGGTGAGGCTGTCTTGAATGCTTTTCTGCACTTTACAAGCGGAGTCGGGCAGGTCTGCCCGCGGACGTCTATTTCCATTTCTGCCATTATTCTTCCCCTCCAAAGTTAGAGAAACGGAAGGGCCATGAAAACAGTCCTGCTGCCTGTCCCTAAACAGTTTATCTTAAAAATATATCATCGCTTCGTTTGGGGGTCGTGTACACGAGTTATTGATCAATTCCGAAAAAGCTAGTACCATGAAAACTTAATTGTGGATCATCAATTTGATCAAAACAATATCATCTGATGGAAGTCACCAGAATAATATGTTCTATATTTGGGTTTTCATGGTACTAGTATATCTCCTGTATTTGAGGGAAATGTAGAGCGATTCTTGTGCTTACGGTTTTCAATAAATCACACCCACAATCCGTTTGGGAATATTATTGAAAATCACTCTGGTTTTCGTACTTGGACCCGTCTTTCTCTTCAGAGTGCTCTCCTTATCTTTTCTGCAATTTCTTCCAGATTGTTAGTATCGGGTTCTGTCCATACTATTGACTTTATCCCTCTTCCTCCATCTCCTTTCTTCCTCGGAATAACATGTACATGTACATGAGGAACTTCTTGGCCAGCAGCTTCCCCATTATTGATGCCAATGTTCGATCCTTCTGCCGAAAATGCCTTCTCAACTGCAGCAGTAATTTTTCTTGCAACTTCAAAAAGTGAGGCAACATCTTCTGAATTCATATCCGTAAAGTTGCTGAAATGTTTTATAGGAGTCACCAGAGTATGCCCTTCGCTTGCTGGATAAATATCTAGAAATGCAAAGACGGCATCGTCTTCATATACCCTATTTGAAGGAATTTTTCCTGAAATTATTTTGCAAAAAAGGCAATCTTCTGTCATAACTATGTCCCCGTAGAGTTTTAGGGGGTACACTTATATCAGGGTTCTGTTCCTTTCATAGTTTATAGTTTATTTCATAGTTAACAGTTAAAATTCGGAAATTATATCTTGCAAGATTAGCCGGAATTACTTTTCCCCATTTTTAGCCTTGACAGGAGAGTGAAAATTTGATGATCGGTTACATTGCAGGCGCGCTGACAACTATAGCTTTTGCCCCTCAACTTCTAAGAGCCTTAACTACGAAATCCACTAAAGATGTATCTCTTATGATGTTACTTTGCTCTACTTCGGGCATGGTTCTTTGGTTATTTCATGGAATCCTGGTTAAAGATCCCGCACTAGTCGTTGCAAACAGCATTTCCGTCGTACTTGCCTCCTCGCTTCTAGGCCTAAAACTTAAGAATGACTATGAAGGCTCTATTTTTGGACTCGGTAAAAAAAGCTGAAATCCAAAAACAGATCTTTTTCTTCCCGAAAGTAGGATTTGATGCGCAACTATATATTTAAGAATAATTAAATTAAATTAAGTTTATTATAGTAATTGGGATTTGTGTTTACTTTAAGTTTGGGGGTGAAAATAAATGGCTAGAGCCATAGCTGGCGCACTAATAGGTGTGGTCTGTACTTTAATTTTTTATTTTATCCCGGGTGTAAATGTAATAGCTCCTCTGCTGGGTGGTCTTTTAGCTGGCTATTATGCAGACGGAGGCTTTGGAGGAGGCCTTGAAACGGGAGTTCTAATGACCATATTTATGATTATTCCTGGAATCCTTCTAGGAGGAATTCTTGGGTCAATACTCAGCGGTGTTCCTGTTATTGGGGGATTTGTAGTTGCCTCTACTTTTGTGATAACACTGGTTATTGTAGCCCATTCCGCTGTGGTAGGTATAAGAGGTTCGGTACTTGGAGCTATTCTGGCAGAAAATAGAGTATTATGAGAAAATAGGGTAGTATGACAGTTTGGTCAATTTTTAAGGAATAGCTAGAAAATAACTTCAAGTTTTCACTTTGGGAATAACTCTATAATTCCATTTCCCAAATAATAATCAAAGACAATATCGGTAACAGAAATACTCGGAATTATATTTTTTATTCCTAAGTTAAAATCTGAAATCTAGTAGGATGTTAAAATATCTATAGAGTAGATTCGATATTTGTAATGTAGGACATTATCTTAACTGAGAAGCTCATATGAAGTTCAAATTTGACGTCGCCTATTCGAATCTCTAACCTGAAAAAGACTCGGTTATGGCAAATTCAATTTGCCTAATCGATTTTCTAAACTCTTTGGTTTTGCACTGACAATTTCTCTCTTCTCACTAGAGGAGGAGCTTTAAAATATCCTTGGTTTCCAATGTTCTGACAAATAATCCCAGCAGTGAACCTGCATTTCCAGATTCGGAGTGAGCGGAACTTCTGTTTACTTCCTCAGTCAAAGAGTATGCGAAAAAAGAGTGATTAAGAAAAGTAAACTCTTTCAAATCTTCTTCTTAATCACAAGGTATCCTATAAAGATCAGGAACAAGGGCAGAGAGATTGCCATTAATATTTTAGCTGCACTCCTCGCTTCCTGAGATTTACTGTTATTTGCGCTTCCGTTCAAGCCTACTTTTCCTGCACCTTCCAGGCCTGTGAGAGTATCCTGTAGTTTTGCTCCAACCTGAGTTCCGTTTTTTTCCAGTACTCCTGTATATGTGGTTATTGCAAAAGAGGAAAAACCAGGAGTTGTGGATTTAAAATACATATAATTATTATCTTCTCCGGTCTTTTCGGTGTAGAGAGGCTCCCAACTTGTATTACTTTTATTATACAACTGGAGGGTTACAAAGGATTCGTTGATGTTGGCAGTACTATTGCTAATCCATGCTTTTTCAACCTTAAATCCTATTGATCCGTTTTTAAGGGATGTAGGAAGTCCTCCCCCTTTATCTCCTACCCAAACATTGAAATATTTATATAGTCGCCCAGGGGCACGTTTTGAGACTAAAGTGGATTTGTTCTTGAGTTCTTCTACAGTTGTTGTTGTCTTCAGAAATGTTCTTTCTGCGTCATATTCGATATAAATTATGCACGTACTATTTTCCTGGAAATCATACATTAAATGATTACCATTTACGACATTCCTGGTGACAAGCTCCTTGGCAGCGACATTGCTGGCTGGCTCTCTGGATAAGAGGCCTCCCCCACGGGAGCTGGAGCTGGAGCTGGAACCGGAACCAGAGCTGGAGTCAGAGCTGGAACTCCCCTCATTTCCTCCATCGATTGAAGTGTTTTCTTTGGCGACTGTTACAGTCTTTTTGAGTGCGTTGTTTGTTTCGGCGCTTTCAGGCACTACAGATTCTGGATCTACCATTGCTGTTACTTCGAAATTCCCTTCATTTCCAGGAGTCCAGAAAAAAGTACCTTGTGTAGCTTCACCTACGGCAAGGGCGGGCACCGGGATTTCGCCCCCTTCGCTGGTTCCATTGATGCTATATTTGAGCTTGCTGATTGGTGAGGCTACAGATCCACTGTTTTTTATTGCTGCTATGAAAGCAATATTCTCTCCTACCTTTGGAGTCTCAGGACTCCAGGAAAGCGACGCTATAGTCAAATCCGGAAGTAAGGCTTTCACGGATATGGGTATCGTTAATTCATTGTTAGCTTCATTACTCTCACTCACAGCGTTTCCAGAATCTACAACTACTTTTACTTGCATTGACCCTACCTTAACTTGATCTGGGGTCAGGGAAAATGCGACATTTGTGCTTTCTCCTTCCGAAAGAGATGGAATATTAATATCCTGCCCCGGGTTCTCATTAACATAATACTTCGCCAGAGCCGCTCCAGAGGGGGATATACCCTGGTTCTTAACTCTCACGGTGAAGTCCAAGGATTTTCCTTCTTGAGGCGAAGATGTTTTTGGCACTATATTTTCAATACTCAGGTCAGGAAGTTGATTCTCTACTACCTTCACATCTTTTGAAATCTGAATCTCCGGTGTATTTTCTATATAGGCTGTTATTGTCACAGTTCCTTCTTCGTGAGGAGCATTCCATAAATGAAGAATTTTTACTGGCTCTACTCCAGGATCTATGGATGATACACCCTCTCTATCTCCACTATCTACTCCATCTATTGTATATATTACAGATGTCGGATATGAGGCTGCATTTCCCGTGTTCTTCACTAATACAGTAATCGTGACAACGCTATCAGGCGTCGGATATTTGGGGTCAGTGGAGATTTCTTCCAATATTGGATATGTCGAATTTCCGTCATCCTCGGGCTGTTCATCTGCAGCAGATACCACGCCGGGTATTAATCCAGGAATTATTAGTATTATCAATAATATAGAGATAATAGAATTTAGAAAATCAGCTTTCATTTTCATCAGCTTCCGACCCCACGTCCGTAAACAGAAACGTCTGGTATATCAATCACTCATTAACAAGTAATATTATCTATTCACAGGATCAAAGTTCCTGATCTAAATTACGAGTAGATTTTCAAATAAATTGTTGATCTCAGATGCCTCATACATTACCCCAGATACGATCGTTGCACTATAAATTTTTTATGCTTTTTGTTTTATATTAACTCTCTGAGTTTATGCACTTTTAATAAATTTATAGTGAAAGAGTTCCCTTTATTTTATCGGGCTTTTGCATACTCTCTTATTATGTCTCAAAATATCGAAAATCATGGAATCTGAAATAAGGTAGAAAATAATGGCTCTTCGTCATTCTCTATGGATAAGATGATTTTCAATTCAAGACCGCGTTGGGTTTTATGATGGTATCCACACAAAACAACGAAGATCCAACTGACATTCCGCAGATGTTTGCTAAAATTCAACAATTTTTCACGCTATCGTTTTTTCTGAAAATTGCTTTTCCTA
>MDTP02000098.1 GCA_001714685.2 Methanosarcina sp. Ant1
TAAGGACAAAATAATAAGGTTGATGGGAAAAAATTGTGAAAAATACTACTTTTGAGGAGAGATCTGCGGAAAGTCGGATACAAATAGAAAAACCGCAATAATTGTGGGAGCATTGTTTATTATTGGGACTGTTGGGCTTGCTCTAAGCGCTGTGCTTGTAGGATCTATTCTGGATGATCCAGATTATCTTATTGAATTTTCTACAAATGAAAACAGAATCATAATAGGAGCGCTCCTCGTGTTAATTTCGGGATTTGCGCTTGCTATGGTTCCAGTTATGATGTTTCCAATCTTTAAGAAATATAATGAAGCCTTAGCCCTTGGGGCAGTTGTTTTCAGGGGGGCGCTTGAGGCTGTTATCTATATTGCAGTGGCAATCAGCTGGTTATTGCTATTAACAGTAAGTCAGGAATATGTAAAAGCAGGAGTTCCAGATGCTTCTCATTTTCAAACTTTAGGCACTTTATTGCTAAAAGCCAGCGACCAGATAGCTTCTATTTTGGACATTGTTTTCAGTTTGGGTGCTCTGATGATTTATTATTTATTCTATCAATCAAAACTCATTCCTCGATGGTTATCAGTTTGGGGTCTCATTGGAGCCATATTGTATTTAGCTACAGGTTTGTTCGCTATGTTCAGCGTGGATTTTGGTATCTTATTGGCTCCACTAGCTTTGCAAGAAATGGTTCTTGCGGTATGGCTGATAGTTAAAGGATTCAATCCATCTGCAATCGCTTCCGAGTCTGTAAAACAGATATAAACTAGATAAAATGACCAAACCTGACAAATCAGGAGTAATACTTATGAAAGCAATTGTATGCACAAAATACGGACCGCCGGAAGTTCTTGAACTAAAAGAAGTAGAAAAACCTACTCCCGGGGACAATGAAGTGCTGATAAGGGTTCACGCGGCAAACGTAACTCCCCCAGATGTCGCTTTTCGAAAGGGTGACCCCTTCATTTCAAGATTATTCACCGGCCTCCTTAAGCCGAAGTTCACACCGGGGGACGAGATGGCCGGGGAAATTGAGGCTGCAGGCAAAAACGTCAGGGGATTCAAGAAGGGGGACAAGGTTTTCGGATCGGGCGGTACTGCTTTTGGCGCTCATGCAGAGTACAAATGCCTGCCTGAGGAAGCGGCGCTGGCAATAAAACCGGGAAATGTGGACTATGGGGAAGCCGTTGCAGTCTGCTATGCCGGACTGACTGCACTGCCTTTCCTTCGAGACAAGGCAAGTATTAAGAGCAGGCAGAAAGTCCTCATCAATGGTGCTTCCGGATCCATAGGCACTCTTGCGGTGCAGCTTGCCAGATACTATGGGGCGGAAGTGACCGGCGTATGCAGTACAACGAATCTGGAGCTGGTCAGATCGCTTGGTGCTGATAGGGTGATAGATTACACCAGAGAGGATTTCACCAGAAGCAGCCAGACCTACGATATCATTTTTGACGTGGTGGCCAGGAGCTCATTTTCACGATGTAAAAATGCACTAAAGCCAGGCGGGGTCTATCTTACCACTTTCCCTTCGCCGGGAATAATGCTGCAGACGATATGGACCTCGAAGTTTAGCAGCAAAAAGGCAATGTTTGCGGCCACGGGTCTGAGACCGGCAAGCGAAAAGGTGAAAGATCTCCTCTTCCTCAAAGAGCTAACCGAGGCCGGAAAGATAAAACCGGTCATTGACAGGCGTTATCCGCCTGAACAGATCGCCGAGGCTCACAGGTATGTTGAGGAAGGGCACAAGAAGGGAAATGTGATTATAACTTTTGAACACAATGACAAAACCTGACAAACTTCCGGATTGTGCTTGGCCTGCCCATGTTCATCGGGGAAGTGTCATTTGTCATGTGGCTTTTTTTGGCTCTTCGTTGTTTTTGTGGATATCCTCATAAAAACCAACGAGGTCTTGAATTGAAAAGAATCTTATCCATAGAGAATGACTAAGCGCCCAATTTGCTCGGTTGTCCAACGTTGTACCAGCTTACTGGATAGAAAATCGTTGTTTTCCATACCTTCAGTTATTTTTCAATACCTCCGATTGAATTGAGGATGTGGCTGAGGTAAACCAGGTCATTCTTGAAAGAGCAGCTAATTCAGAAAATAAAAAGCCTAAAACCGGAGTAGCCTTATTAGCTATCTTCATGGGTTATTTTCCGCGCTGAAGCGCGGCTTTTCCGGGATACACGGAAAGAAGATGTTTGGTAGCTTCTATCTACCTGTTATCCATTTGAAGACAAAAATTAACTAAGAACCATCAGAAACTGGCGCAAAATAACGTTTTTATTATATTTCTGCCCCAGCCCCCATCAAATCCTCCAACTGCGCCGCTTTTGAAAGTTTATTTTGCTTTTGATAGCTTATGTTAGCGAGATCTTTAATCAGTAAATTAATAAGTGCCTTGATCCTATCCAATCCTCAAGAAACCCATGCAGAAGCCTCAAAAGGAAACAAAGTACTTTAGAGAAAGCATACCTATAAATAAGATTCATATAAACCATTCATTATGGCAGAGACTGGTTTTGAGGAAAGAGTCATCAGGGAACTTGATTCTATAAAAGAACAACTGACTGAAATAAGAGAGCATATGGTAGACATAGACTGCATACTCACTGAAGAAGAGAGAAAGCTCGTAGATGAAAGTTATGAGAACCAGAAAAAAGAAAATTTGATATCCCTTTCAGAGTTCAAGAAAGAACTGGGACTCTAACATGTTTGAGATTCTTCTGGAAACTCCCGCAAGGAACTTCATCAAAAAACTCCATTCCAAAAACAGCCAGAGGATCATCGAAGCCATTGAAAAACTCGCTGAAGATCCCGTCCCCCACAATGCCAAAAGAATCTACGGTACAAGTGAAAAGCTTTTCAGAATAAGAGTTGGTGATTTCCGGGTTCTTTATCGGATTGATCATGGGGAAGTCATCATAATCGTTGTCAATATCGATTCCAGGAAGCGAGTATATCGAGGCATCTGAACGAAAATCAAATCCGTTTTTAAATTACTTTGTTATTATATTTCCGCCCAAGATTCCTGCAAATCCTCCGATTGCGCCTTTATTGAAGATAATTGTTTGTTAAGTATAATATTGAAAATATTTTTTTGTAGAAATTTAAAGATACTTTAGCTTTTTCGATCAGATCAACAAAAACAAGTGAATGAAAATGTAGAGTAAGGATGTCAAAATGGTAGTATGTGCGCATAATAGCGATGATAGTAAATGTTCTTTATCAGACATTTCCACGCTCACATATGTTTTTCAGTCCCAAAACTTCTTCGTCTTAACATATTTCCTCTCCGCAATCAAAATATCCCTGTAAAATGCCTCTTCGTCCACCCTCATTTTTTCAATTACCCTGGATGCGGTTTCAGGCCCGACTCCTCGGCTGGCAAGGGCAATGACTGCTTTTTTGCCCTGGGAACGGACTATGCTTGCGTTTCTGTAGACGCGCTGGATGCGTTTCTTTTCTTCGGGGGAGACTTTGACATTTTTTCCCTGTTTTTTGACAAGGTTGATTTCTTCTTCTTCCCAGGGTTTGAGGGCTGCAACCATAAGGGAGTTGCAGACAGGGCAGATGATTTCTTCAGGGACGCTTTTGACCTGGCGGCGGGAGGTCCATTTCTTGCAGTTTATACAGAAGAGGATGATTTTGTCGTTCATTATGCGTTCTTTAAGGGCCAGGACGATTGAGCGGTCGGCTTTTTCCGGGGCAACGAGGTCTTTCTTCATGGCAAAGCCAGCTGAGCCGATCGGGGTCGGAGGGGAGACCTCGACTGAAATTTGGCCGGCTGCAAGCTTGGTCAGGACTTCTTTTGCTCTGGGGACGTCGAGCAGGTCGTGGAATATTTCGCGGATGACTTCGTCGTACATGGAAGAGCCCTGGTAGATTTCCATGAGCTTTTTCATGCTGATCCGGTCATAGTCAACATCTCGGGAAAGGGCTCCGAACTTCCTGGCAACGTGGACCATTTTCCATTTCATGACTGCTGTGTTTTTCAGGGTCATTTCGATTATTGGCTCAACGTGTTCGGGGCGGAGGGAGAGGAGCATGTCCCGGATCTGGACAGGGCCTGTCCGGCGGGGGAGGGTCAGCCTTATCCTGTACGGGTCCACTTCCTGGGCTACGCTGCTCCCGAAGCGGGCTGCAAGGAGAGAGGTAAGGACTCTGGCAAGGGTGCCGTTTGTGTTGTGGCCGAAACAGGCGTTCAGGGTCACAGCGTCTCCTTCGTCTTCGATCACGATTGTATCCGCGTCAGGCAGGGGGAATCCTCCTTCTATGTGGTCCCGCAGGAGGCGGATCAGTTCGAGCACAGCATTCCTGGCCACAGGATATTTTGCCTGGAGCTTCTCTGCAATAGCTTCGTCGTCAAGCTCTTCGTGGATAAAGGCTGCAATTTCTGATCTGAGCTTCCCCACGTCCTGAGCAACCTCAAAAGGCACAGGGATCTCTTCTCCTGTCCAGCTCGGAACTTCCCCCATGCCCTCTACAGGTTCGACTTTGATCCTGTCCTTTCCCTGCTCACGTTCGCGGTCAGGCATCTCAACGACCCGCCACATATATCCTTTTGTTATGAAAACGGCTCCAGGCTCCGCAAAATTCACAACAAAGGCTTCGTCCAGCATGCCGACTGATCTGCCGCTCACAATGTCATAAATCTCGTACTTTCTCTCGTCCGGGATCATGGAGAGGTTCTCATAATAATATTCCCAGCTTTTCCTGCGCTTTTTCAGCATGTTTGAGCCTTTCTCGCGCCAGACCAGCTTGTAATCCCCTATCTGGTCAACAACCCTCTGTAACTCTTCAACCCGCAGGTCTTTGAACGGGTACGTCCGCTGAAGGATTCTGAGAATCTTATCGGTTCCGACTTCCCCGAAATCCATAACCATGCCTGCGATCTGGTTTGCCACAACATCAAGGGATTTCATGTGCGGGGAAATCTCTTCAACCCTGCCTCCCATTGCAGCCTTCGTAATTGCCATGCTCTCTGCAGTGTCATCCACTTCCATCGAAATGATAGTGCCCCTTGATACCTCATGGAGCCTGTGCCCTGCTCTCCCGACCCTCTGGAGCAGTCGTGAGACCTGGCGCGGAGATCCGTACTGGACTACCCGGTCGACGTTTCCGATATCGATCCCGAGTTCCATTGACGAAGTGCAGATCAGGCCTCTGAGGGCTCCGGATTTGAACGCCTCTTCAGCTTCCACGCGGGCTTCAAAAGACAGAGACCCGTGGTGCACACCAATGGATGCTCCAAGCTTCCGGAAACCGGCAGCCAGAGCTTCAGCACTCTGCCGCGTATTCACAAAAATAAGAGTAGATTGACTATCTTCGACAATTTTTCCGATGCAAAGAAGGTGAGAGGCAAATTCGGGTTCGCAACCTACAGTATTTGCAATCTTCATGACCTCTTTTTCCTGGATTTCGCCTCCTCCGGAAAGCTGCGGGCTGACCACATCGAACTCAAGCAGCTTCAGCAGGGCTACTTCAATAACAGTAAAATCTCTTCCTGTCCCTGCCAGAAACTTTGCAATCTCCCAGGGGTTCCCGACTGTTGCGGAAAGCCCGATTCTCTGGAACTCCCCTGAAATTTCCACAAGCCGCTCAAGTCCCACAGCCAGCTGTGTCCCTCTCTTTGAGCCTGCAAGCTCGTGGATTTCATCTACAACCACATGGGTTACGGTTTCCAGGTTCTGCCGCAGTCGCGAGCCGGTAAACATCGCCTGAAGGGTTTCGGGTGTCGTAATCAGCACATCAGGAGGTTTTCTTGACTGGCGCTGCCTTTCGCTTTGCGGGGTATCCCCATGCCTGACCTGGACTTTGATGTCGAGCAACTTCCCCATAATCTCGATGCGGGAAAGCATGTCCCTGTTAAGTGCCCTCAGGGGGGTTATATAAAGGGCAGAAATTCCTCTTCTGGCTTCGGGTTTCTTTTTAAGGATGCTTTGAAAAACAGGCAGCACGGCTGATTCGGTCTTTCCAGAGCCAGTAGGAGCTATCAAAAGGGTGTGTTTTCCGTCCAGGATGTGAGAAAATGACCTTTCCTGTGGTTCTGTGGGCTTTGTAAAACCAAGGGTTTTGAGGGCTTCCTGGATTTTGGGGTTAAAAGAGTTGAAGATGTTATGGAATGTCATGTTTCCTGCAAATTTCATGTTTCATGTGATCGTTTTTTGGTTAGAATATTCTTAATTGTTGTGTAAGTGAGCGCTATATAAATGCTTGTATGTAAGCATTGCAATGAGATGGGAACAAGGAAAGGAGCTTAAAAGAAGGACATTCGGAATGGGATATTAGGAAGGGGATATTAGGAAGGGGTTATTAGAAGGGGGTATTAGGAAGGGGTATTAGGAAGGGGGTATTAGGCAGGGATATTAGGCAGGGATATTAGGAAGGGGTATTAGGAAGGGAATATTAGGAAGGGATATTAGGAAGGGGCACTAGGAAGGGGACATTCGGAAGGATATGTAAACTATAGCCATCACAGAGAATATTTACACTCTATAAATCTGGTTATGTGCTAAGAATGACATTCACAAGTGCACTTAATTCATCTGTTGACTAAAGTTATAACGAAAAGGTAAACCACGGAAAGCAGGAAAGCAAGGGAGATAAGGAGTACAGGCACAGTTTTTTTCCATGCTTTCCGCATTTTCCTTGGTTATAGAGTATAATAGATTGATAGATTGAGCTTTTCAGCGCCCGCAGATGTCTTTCATGGATATTCTGACGGATAGCTTAAGCCTGAACTCAGTCTTCCCTTTTCATCTGCGGGAAAAGGATTACTTCCTTGATGGATTCCAGCCCTGCAAGGATCATGGTAAGCCTATCGATTCCAAGGCCCATACCTCCAGTCGGGGGCAAACCGAATCCGAGGGCGTTTATGAAATCGTAATCGATTGTCTGGGCTTCAAGATCTCCCAATTTTCTCTTCTTATCCTGTTCTTCGAACCTCTTCTCCTGTTCAAGAGGGTCATTTAATTCTGAATAGCCGTTTGCCATTTCCCAGCCATTGACGAAGAGTTCAAATCTTTCGACAAAACCTGGTTTTTCCCTGTGACTTTTGGCAAGCGGGGAGTTTTCTACCGGAAAATCGTATATGAAAGTAGGGTTTACCAGCTTTTCTTCTACCAGGGCTTCAAAGAGAATGGCAAGGAACTCCCCCTGGCTCTTTGCCTTTTCGTAATCGTCGATCTTGTTTTCGATTGCGATTTGTTTCAGTTCCTCAAGGGAGTGGGCAAAGACATCAAGCCCGGCATACTCTTTTAAGGCATCTTCCATGGAAATCCTTTTCCAGGGAGTACAGAGATTGATCGTTCTTTCCCCCATTTTGACTTCATAGCTGCCATTGAGGTTTAAGACTAATTCTGCGACCAGGCTTTCTGTTAAGTCCATCATGTCATTATAATCGCTGTAAGCCTCATAAACCTCCATCATCGTGAATTCGGGGTTATGGGTTGTGTCGATATCTTCGTTCCTGAAGTTTTTGCAAATCTCAAAAACCTTCTCGTACCCGCCAACAACGAGCCTCTTTAGATAGAGTTCGGGAGCGATCCTCAGGAACAGTTTTTGCTCTAGAAAGTTGTGGTAAGTCGTGAAAGGCCTCGCATTTGCTCCTCCGTATACGTTCTGAAGTACAGGGGTTTCAAACTCCAGAAAGCCCCTTTCAGCAAGGAATCTTCTGATCTCAGAGGTAAGTTTGCTCCTCATGACAAAAATGTCTCTTTTTTCGATATTAAATATGAGGTCAAGATACCTCTTCCTGTACCTTGTTTCAACGTCTTTCAGCCCGTGGAACTTCTCGGGAAGTGCACAAAGGGATTTTGAAAGTAGAGAGAACTCAGACACACTGATAGAGTTCTCACCCCTCTTTGTCTTGAAAAGTTCACCCTGAATGCCTATAATATCTCCTGAATCTACAAGATTTTTAAAAGTCTCAAATTCCTCATCTGGAAGGTTTCCTTTTCTTACAAGAATCTGAATCCTGCCAGCCTGGTCCCCAAGGTCGGCAAATATCATTTTTCCATGCTTGCGAATATTATACAATCTTCCTGCGGTTCGGATAGTTAAACCTTCGTTTTTCTCGAAGTCGTCGAATTTTTTAAGAATATCAGAAATATCATCAGTTTTTTCAAACTTGTAGGGATAAGGGTTGATTCCCTGGGTCTTGACGCCGTTTAATTTTGCAAGTTTGGAGTCATCAAAAATCCTGTTATCCGATACATTATTATTGTCAGATGGGATAGAATTATCCGACAGTTCCTTATTGTTAACTTCCACGTTCATTAATCAGTACATCCTCTTCAGGTGAATACAAGTAAATCAATCAGCAAATTGCAATAATCAGTTAGTAAATAGATTGGCAGACGTAAGTATAAGTCAGTAGCCAACTAGCCTAAACAATTAATAATCATTTGATCAACAATCAATTAATAATCCAGGTAATAATCCAGGTAATAATCCAGTTGACCGAGCAAAGAAAGCTTAGAGAACTTCCAAGAGACCTGTGCTTCTACTCACTTCTACTGCTGTATGCTTTAAGCCCGAATTATCAAGAATAATGACTGTCTATTAGCCTGATTCCTGACATTTAATTTTTTCCATACATCCATTGCATTTTATATAAAGATTGAGAAAAGGAACATGAGAAAGAATCAAGATATTATTGCAATTAACTATGCTTTCTAAGGAAAATTGGTTCCCACAGGCTTTTGCAGAAACGACCTTCTTTACGAATTCATGATTTAATCCCTTCTGCTATATTGAATCTAATTCTAAATTCCGTTCCCTGTTCTCTTTTGATCTCGATTTCCCCATCCAGCTGGTCAACAAGAGTGCTTACTAACTGCAGCCCAAGGGTTTCAAGACTTTCGATCTCTAAGTTTACGGGAATTCCTCTTCCGTTATCGGAAATTGTCAGGCTGAAAAGGGATCTATGCGTTTCCTTTTTATTCTCTTCCCTGCAAAGCCGGATTAGAATCTCCCCTTCCTGATTCTCAGTAAATGCATGTTTAAGAGAATTGGAAACAAGTTCATTAACAATTATACCTAACGGTACAGCGGTGTCCATATTAACGAAGGCATTTTCTTCCAGATCCATTAGCAGACGGATATTTTTACTTCTAAGGCTGTAAGTTTGGAAAAGGTTCACAGCTAACTTCTGAATATAGGTTGAAAAGTTTACTTTGTCAGTTCCCTGTCCTTTATAGAGCTCTTCATGTATAAGAGCCATTGAGATCACCCGGTTCTGGCTTTCCCTGAAAGCTTCGATAATCTCCGATGTGGGAATGGTCTTCTTATAACTTAATTTTTCAGCCTGCAGATCCAGCAGCGAAGATATTACCTGCAAGTTGTTCTTGATTCGATGGTGAATTTCTTTTTTTCTGGCGTCCTCAACTTTTGCTAGAGCCTCCTCCGCTTTGACACGTTTAGTAATGTCTCTTGTAATAGCTGAGATCGCCACAAGCTCGCCAGAAGCATTAAAAACAGGAGAAAGAGTTACTGAAACATTAATTAGTGTACCGTCCTTTTTTTGCCTTAAAGTCTCGTAAAGTTTGACTTGTTCTCCCTGTTTAATCTTATCAATTAACTGTTTTATTTCCCCTTTTAAACTAGCTGGCTCAAATATAGAAACATCTTTCCCGAGAATGTCTTCAGCCGAATAGCCGTAAATCTGCTCTGCTCCCATATTCCAGCTGGTAATTATACCGTCTAGAGATTCAGTTACAATAGCATCATTTGATGATTCCACAGCGTCCGCCAGTGTCTTAATTTTCTCTTCAGCTTTTTTACGTTCGGTAATATCAATTATCATGTTCAGACAGCCCATAAACTTACCATCCTTATCAAAAAATTGTTTAGCGTTTATAAGTGTCCAGAGCGTAGAGCCATCTTTATGAATTAATTTTAATTCATAGCTTCCACTTGTTCCCTGCATCCTCTTTTCCAGATGCAGTTTGGCGCTATTCTTACTTTTCTCACTAACAAAGTCTGATAGCGATCTACCGATAATTTCTTCCAGATTGTACCCTAGCATCTCCGCAGTTCTCTTATTAGCGTATGTAACTATCGTTTCAGCATTCATCAATAAAATGCCTTCATTTGCTGTCTCTACGATATTGCGGTACTTTTCCTCGCTCTTAAGTAATGTCTCTAAAAGGTTATCACGTTCAGCCAGCGACTGAGCCAGCTTGATATTGCTATAGCTTAGCTGGGAGATCATATTGGCAAACGCCATGGAGATGGACATACCCTTATCCACAGCTTCCCTGCTCAACCGCGGAACTTTCTCAAGAGCTGCTATGTATTTCTCTTCATTAAAGCCGTATTTTCTAGCCTGGGATCGGAAAAGTTCATAGTCCAGAGGCTCGTCATCAAAAATGAACTGCCCTGCGATGATATTACCTACATGCTGGTTACTCACCGTGATGGGAGTCAATATATCCCACATATTGTTCTTGCACTTGTACAGCTTATACTCTCCCGGGAGGATGTCCCTGGATTGTTCTGCCACACTTTCTATGCAGTGCTTACAGGTCTCTGGATGGACCCTGTGGAATTTAGCGCAGATTTCCTGGAACCCGGCACCTACCAGAACATTGTCTTTTAGATCTCTTAAGCCAATGGCGAGATGAGTAAGTTTATAGAAATCATTGATGAAGGGCTTGATAATCTCAATGTTAACTATCTCGGCAAGTTCAGGGGAAGCAACCTCCCAAGCAGGTGAAGGAATGGTTTCTAACTTTAGCCTTATGCATTGCTCACTCTGGCGAAACGCTTCATTCGGTTGCTTGCGATCTGTTATATCTTTCCTTCCGAAATTTTCTATTAACTCCCATTTCCCTTTTTTCTTGATCAAAGCAAATTGATGGGCAAAGGCTGTCTCTATAATATCTGCCGGACTGCACATATCGAGAAAGTACGAACACAAGGATATTATCTGCGGTTTAGCGATATTGGCATCCGCCTTTTTCTCATGATCAGCAGAATGATCCCAATATTTTTGTTCCAGCCAGCTAACAATGTTCCCTGCCAACCTAAGCCCCTCATAGCCGCTTGTAAGAGCCTGGTCCAACTTTTTGATCCAGCCATTTAAGACTTTCTCTGAATCGAAAACATCTTCATTTACATACCTGTGAGTGTAGGGAGTAATCTCGATTTGCTTTCTCTCCAGATAGACATCAAGATCAGGAACAGCTTTTCGAAGGGCTTCTTTTGCCTCCTCAGCTCCCAGAACTTGTGCAGTGACCCAGAGGCAAAATTCGTTATTTTCCAGACCTGCTCTGAAATAGGGGATAAGAGTGTCCATCAAATCTTCTTTTGTTTGGTAAAATTGGCAGAAGTGCGTCTCCCAGGGTATATCTCCAATAACGTCAATGCCAGATTTTCTCAGTTTTTCGCTCATCTGCTCTTCCCCCATCATAAAATAGTTTTCAAAGTTTAACTTAATTCTATAAGTAATTTTAGATGCTGAAATTTCCAAAATTTTTCTGCTTAAATAGAGTATATTTTGTGACTTTTAGGAACAGAGGATAATCTGCTGGATAATTCTAAATATTATACATGTATTAAATGAAATATATATTAATATTTCTAAAAGTTCTTTTATCTTCTGAACTTCAGGTATCCTCACTAAATTATAAATAATTTATGTTAAATATAAATCGTCGATTTCATAAAAATATTTGGATGAGATGGAAATACTAGAGTTACAGGGTTTCCAAAAGAAAAACAGGACCGAAATTTATAGCCTCCCAGTATAAGCATCATTCAGATAAGCCTTGTATTCCCTTCTTTTTATTAAATCAGGATTTATAGTTATTGAGCTCATCCTAAAACCAACTTAAATTTTCATATCAATAAGACTTTCAGAACAATTTTCATGATAGGAAACTTGATTAATCGTTTGGAGTTTGAGAATCCATAAATTTATTTTGAGTTTTGGGATGAGCTCATTCACAAATATATAACCAAAGAAAAGTATTTCGCGTTGGAATTGGTTCCAAGACTTCAATTGATGTACATCCTTTAAGGAAATGCTGAAAATATATACTTAGAGAAAGAAGATTTAGACGGAAATAATGGACAATTTTATTGGACCGCAGAATAATTCATAGATCTACAATCTTCCGCTATCTTGAACGCAATCCTGAATTCAGTTTCTGGCCCTCGCTTAATTTCGATTATTCCATCCAGCTGGTCAACAAGGGTGTTTACTAATTGCAGTCCTAGAGATTCAAGACTTTCTAACTCTATGTATTCAGGAATTCCTTTTCCGTTATCGGAAATTGTCAGGTTAAAAAGAGACTCATGTGTATCGCTGTTCGTTTCGCTATTCTCTTCTTCCCTGCAAAACCGAATTTGGATTTCTCCTTCCTGGTTCTCGGTAAATGCGTGTTTGAGGGAATTGGAAATAAGTTCATTAACAATTATTCCTAATGGGATAGCTGTATCCATATCAAAGAAGGCATTTTCTTCCAGATCCATCAGCAGGCGGATATTTTTACTTCTAAGGCTGTAAGTTTGGAAAAGGTTCACAGCTAATTTTTGAATATAAGCCGAAAAGTTGAGTTTGTCGGTTCCTTCTCCATTATAAAGCTCTTCGTGGATAAGAGACATTGAGAGTATCCTGTTCTGACTTTCCTTGAAAGCTTTCAGAACTTCTTTGTTCCGGAACTTTTCTGCCTGCAGATCTAGCAGGGAGGATATTACCTGCAAGTTGTTCTTGATTCTATGATGGATTTCCTTGATGCGGATTCTATTTACTTTCTCCAGTTCTTTTTCTGCTCTTTTTCGCTCAGTGGTGTCCTGAACTATTCCTTTCGCTTGAATAGGGTTATTTTCCTCATAAGAAATAACCTTAGATTCTGTAAGGACTATGCGTTCTTCTCCATCAGCCGGAATTATCCGGTATTCAACAGCAAAAGGATTCCCGTTTAGACCTTCATTGATTGCATTAATCAGGTAGTCTTGATCGTCCGGGTGTACACAACTAAGAAATAAATCATAGGTTATTCTGAATTCCTGAGGATTTAGTCCAAAAATACGATAAACCTCATCAGACCAGAAAAGTTCACCAGTTACGATATCCCATCTCCAGTTCCCAATATGAGCCATTCTTTGAGCTTCAACAAGACCTTCTTCACTTTCTTTCAAAGAGTTGTAAGCCTTCTCAAGCTCTGCTGTACGCTCTTCAACCAGTTTTTCTAAATTATCATGTACTTTTTTAGGGCTTCTTCTGCTTTCTTGCGTTCAGTAATGTCACGCGCTGCGGCAAAAACACCAATAACCTCACCATTCTCGTCTCTATAAACCGATGCATTGTACAAAACAGGAGTTATATGTCCATCCTTATGTTGAATCTCCAGAGGATAATCCCAAACTTTGCCATCTGTGAATACCGTCTGATAGCCTGCACAGGCTTTCTCAGGCTCAGTAAAGTAATCTGAAAAATCAGTCCCAATCAATTCGTTTCTGGAATATCCAGTAACCTGTTCTGTAGCACTATTCACATCCGTAATTTTGCCGTCAGGCCTGATGGTTACCAGAGGGTCCAGGCTGGCTTCAATAAGGCTGCGGTTATAAATATTTGATAATCTAAGAGCTTCTTCCGCTTGTTTGCGCTCGGTTATGTCGATTCCAATACCGCCCACATACTTCTTATCAGATGCGTCCATGAAGGGAAACTTGAAGTTCCACCAAAAGGTAGAACCACCCTCTGGATTGGGTGTTTCCTCTACGACTTCTATGGTCTGATCCCCTTTAAGGACAGCACGATCGTTCTCCCGGAACTGCTCGGCGACGTTTAAAGGCCACATTTCAAAGTCTGTTTTACCCATCCAATCTACTAGTCGAACATTGAAACGGTTCTCACATGATTTGTTCATGTATACATGACGTCCCTGTTCATCTTTCATCCAGGCAACTGCGGGGCTGTTATCCATGAATGCTGTGAACCGTTCCTCTTTCTCCCGCAGAGCCTCTTCCATCTGTTTGCGTTCAGTGACGTCTCTGACGATCATGCTAGTCATTATACTACCATCGGCGTCCGCAAAGAGGTGAGAGGTGACCTCGGCGACAAAAGTTGACCCGTCTTTTCGTCTGTGTGTTAGTTCAGCCCTCATCCATCCGTTCAGCTCTCTGTCCTCAAGTGCAGCCGCAAGCTTCTCATCCTTAACTACTATACCTTCTCTTCCCGCCCGTATAATCTCGTCTTCGGTCATGCCAAACATGTGACATGCTTGAGGGTTTGCAGAAAGAATAGTGCCGTCGGGCCTTGTCAGCAAAATTCCGTCCAGGCTGTTTTCATACAATGATCGGTATCGAGATTCGCTGGTTTGAAAAGTCTTTTCAGCCTGCTCCCTTTTATTTTCTTCTCTCTTTCTCTGCAGAACATGCACTACTGCAGGTGCAACAGCTTCGAGATCCTCCTGCTGCTCGCAGCTATAGCCGCCTTCACGGTTTGCGACGGCAAGCACGCCTACCGTTTTACCGTTTTTTATGAGGGGCACACCTAAAAATGATTTGAGTGGCGGATTATCTTGAGGAAGGTCGATACTATCGGGATGAGATGCCGGTTCGTTAGTAAAGAAGCCTTTTCCACTGTCAACGACACTGCCATAAAGGCCTCGCAAAACAGAATTTTCCAGCGGAAGGCGGGGTCCCGTCCTGTCGTACATCGTACATTGGTCCCACCCCGTGTATCTGATAGCGATATCATGCATTAGCCCGTCAGAGCCCAATTCACCAACGAACCCAAGCTGGCTGCCGGAAATTTCCATGGCTACGGATATGCAGGCATTTCCCAGATCTTCTTCCGTTTCAGCCTTCACCACACTGCCGAATATCCTGTTTATACCTTCCAGAACATTTTTGTATCTGTTAATTATATGCTTTTCTTGCTTTCGTTCTAGAATTTCGGCATGTAAAACCTGATTGGCTTTTTCCAGCTCGGCGGAGCGTTTTTGCAACCGGATCTCAATTTCGCCATCACTCTGACGGTCAGAATTACTCATAATTCCCCAACCCTGCTTTAAAGTAGTGCATCAGTGCTTCATATAAATCTTTTACGTTATGATTGGCCGTGGCAGAAGTACGTTACCCAGGCAAATCTCAATATACGGTAACAGGATTCTATCTCTCCAGTTTTCACCCTTCTCCAATTTTCATGATTTTTTAAAAAAGCAGCTAAATGTATCTGCTTGACAACTACAATACTATATAAGTATTTATATATATTATATATTAATATTTTGTAATATTGTTCATTCTCCCTTATAATTCTCAAATCCTTCCCCAGATCATTAGAAAACTTGTAGAATCAATAGAAGCCGAGTTAATAAAAATGTTTGGATATGACGATAAATGTTAGTTGTAAATGAGTTTAAAAAGACAAATAAGAGCATGAAATCGAGAGCTGAGTTGTTCTGGATGAAAGCGTTAATTCAAAGCAAAATATACCGCTTTTAACTAAAAATGATGCTAGAGACTGTGTATATACCCTGAATTCCGCTTTTTTAGGCACATAAATTACGATTGATGCCGAATTATGTGCTTAACCTTAAGCACACGAAAATGAGGTTCGAATTTTAAAAACCACTATCATTGGCATTATTTTTTAGTGGAGCTATATATATATGCGCTTAAAATATGGGAACCCAGGATATACATATTCTCATTCTTTTTATTGATCTTGCTTATGCACCTTTTGAAAATTCTGTCTTTAAGTAAATCACATATTGGTAATTAAGTCCTTGAACTGACTTATGCTAGAAATCAAAAGTCCCTATACTGAAGGGCACTGAAGGATTCACTAAAAATTCTATAACCACGAAAACGAGAAAGAGCGGAAATAAATCTTCTTTTTTTTCCTTTCTTCCGCGTTTTATCCCTTCTTTTGATTATGAAGGAAATTAGATTCACCTTAAACGGACTGTGGCCTTTCCGCTGCTTTGAAAGTAATCATGAATTCTGTCCCGTGTGCTCTATTAAGCTCGATTTTTCCATCTAGCTGATTAACAAGGATTCTTACTAACTGCAGTCCAAGTGATTCAAGACTTTCCAACTCCATGTTTTGGGGAATTCCTTTTCCGTTATCTGAAATTGTCAGGCTGAAAAGAGACTCATGCATTTCGCTGTTCTCTCCTCCCCTGCAAAGTTTAATTCGAATTTTCCCTCCATAAATGTTGGGAAATGCATGCTTAAGTGAATTAGAAACGAGTTCATTAACAATTATCCCTAGAGGGACAGCAGTATCCATATTAAAAAATGCGTTTTCTTCCAGATCCATGCACAGGCTGATATTCTTACTATTAAGGCTGTAGGTACGGAAAAGGTTTTCAGCTAGTTTTCGAAGGTATGCCGAAAAATCCAGTGTATCGGTCCCTCCCCCTTTATAGAGTTCTTCATGGATAAGGGACATTGAGATCACCCGGTTCTGACTTTCCCTGAAAGCCTCAAGAATCTCTAGAGTAGGAGCTATTTTCTTATAACTGAATTTTTCAGCCTGGAGATCCAGCAGGGAGGATATTACCTGCAAGTTATTCTTGATTCTATGATGGATTTCTTTTTTTCTGGCATCCTCAATTTTTCCCAGGGCTTCTTCTGCCTGAATTCGCTCAGTAATATCTCTGGCAATATCTGAGATGGCCACAAACTCTCCGGATACATCAAAAACTGGAGAGATAGTTATTGAAATATTTATTATGGTACCATCCTTTTTAAGGCGTAAAGTTCTGTACCGCTGGATCTTTCCTCCCTGTCTAACCTTTTCAACAAACTGTTTTATTTCCCCTTTAAGATTATCAGGTTCAAGTATTGATACATTTTTTCCCAGAATTTCTTCAGCTGAATAACCGTAAATCTGCTCTGCGCCCTTATTCCAGCTGGTAATAATACCTTTAGGAGTCTCAGTTATAATAGCGTCGTCCGATGATTCCACAGCATCCGCCAGTGCCTGAATTCTCCCTTCGGCCTTTTTGCGCTCGGTAATATCCTGAACTATTCCCTTTATTCGAATAGGGATATTTTTCTCATTAAAAATAACTTCGGATTGTATATGGACTGATCGTTCTTCCCCATTAGCTAAGATAATCCTATAATCAATGCTGTAAGATTTTCCATTTGTAGCTCTCTTAAAGACATTATCCACATAATCTCGATCATCAGGGTGTACATAACTCAAGTATTCATCGTAAGGTGGCGTTAATTCTTGAAGATTACGTCCAAAAATACGATACAATTCATCAGACCAGTACACTTCATCAGTTACAATATCCCATTCCCAATTTCCAATATGAGCCATTTTTTGAGCTTCAGCAAGACCTTCTTCACTTTCTTTCAATGATTTGTAAGCCTTGTCAAGTTGCACCTTTCGTTCTTCAATTTTTTCTTCTAAACTTTCATGTGCTTTTTTTAGAGCCTCTTCTGCTTTTTTGCGTTCGGTAATGTCCCTGATGATAACAACTACCCGGGGCTCTCCATTGCTATCCGTAAAAAGGGCGGTGCTTAGCTCTCCAGGAAACTTAGTTCCATCCTTGCGCTTGTAAGTGAGATGGGCTTTTGCTGATCCAGAGCGAATAAGTTCTTCTAATACGGTGGATACCGCCGGATCTTCCAGGTCAAACATCACATCGCGCCCCCTGCTGATCAGTTCTTCTTCCGCCCATCCCAGCATCAGGCACGCGGCTGGATTAGCAGACAGGATTTTCCCGCCATCTCTGGGGTCACTAAGGATAATGGCATCCGTGCTGTGGTCGAATAGCATGCGATAACGATTCTCGCTCTGCCGCAGCGCATCCACCAGTGTATCACGTTCCGCCAGCGACTGGACCAGCTTGATATTGCTGTAGCTTAGCTGCGAGATCATGTTGGCAAAAGTCATGAAGAAGTCCATGCCTGTGTCCACAGCCTCCCTGCTCAACCGTGGGACTTTTTCAAGCGCTACTATGTATTCTTCCTCATTGAAGCCGTATTTTTTAGCCTGGGATCGGAAAAGCTCATAGTCCAGAGGCTCGTCTTCAAAAAAGAACTGCCCTGCGAAGATATCACCAATGTGCTGGCCACCCACCATGATGGGAGTTACTATGTCCCACATGTTGTTCTTGCACTTGTACATCTTATACTCTCCCGGGGAAATGCCTGTGGATAGCTTTATGTTGCTTTCCACGCAGTGCTTGCAGGCTTCTGGATGAAACCGATGGAATCTGGTGCAGATATCCTGCCATCCGACGCCTACCAGAACATTGCCTTTGAGATCGTTTAGGCCCATGGGAACCTGAACAAGCTTATAGAAATCATCCATAAGGGACTGGATCGCCTGGGCATCAATGATATCTGCAAGCTCCAGGTTAGCCATCTCCCGAGAAGGCGAAAGAATATCTTCAAACTTCACCCTGACGCGCTGCTCACTCTGGCGCAGAGCCTCATCTTCCTGCTTGTTCTCAGTTATAGTTTTCAGCCCGGAATTTTCTATCCGCTCCCATTTTCCTTCCCTTTTGATCAAAGCAAATTGATGGTTGAAGGCTACGTCGATAATATCCGCTGCACTGCACATATCGAGAAAATATGGGCACAGAGATATCATCTGTCGTTTTCCGATATTGGAATCCACTTTTTTCTCATAATCAACAAAACCATCCCAATCCCCTTTTTTCAACCCGGAAGTGTTCCCTGCCGTCCTAAGCCCATTATAGCCATTTGCTAGAACTTGCTCTAATTTTTTAACCCAGCCATTTACGACCTTCTCTGAATCGAAAACACCCTCATTTACATACCCGTGAGTGTAGGAAGTAATTTCGATTTTCCCTCTCTCCAAATAGACATCAATATCAGGAAAACCCTTTCTCATGGCTTCTTTTGCCTCTTCTACTTCCAGAGGTTGTGACGTGACCCAGAGACAAAACTCGTTATTCTCCAACCCTGCTTTAAAGTAAGGAACCAGTATGTCTGCCAAATCTTCTTTTGTTTGATAGAATTGGCAGAAGTTCGTTCCCCACGGCACATCTCCAATAATATCGATACCAGAGTTTCTCAGGTTTTCTTCCATTCCACCCGTCTCCAATCGCCAAAAATAATTTAAAATTTTCTATTTAATATCCTCGTGTAATATCCTCTACGAATACAGATATCTATTATATTCGGGAACTTTTCTAAATCCCGTCACATTAAACAGAGTGTATTTCATGATCACTTCTTCAGAAAAACAGAGGATCAATCTGCCTGACAATTTCACGATTTTATTCATATTTAAATAAACTGTGTATTAATATTTCTGAGAATCTTTTATTAGTCTCTGGTATACAGATTTATCTCTAAATTATTCAAACGTTCGTATCAGGTATAGATCATCAATTTCATAAATATTTTTGGATATGATGGGGAATGTTAAAGTTAAAGGGGCTTCAAAAGAAAAATCCGGACCGAAGTTGAAGAGAGTTTCTTTTATAGGTGGAAGCATAGAAGTAAAAACTACAATATAGAGATTTTCAGTGGAAGCCTGAGATATATTGCAAAAGTCAGGCCAAAAAGCTATTTTTGCTACAAAACCGCTCTCATTCTTAAAGCTGAATCATCTGGCTAGCTTCCGGTCATCGCATGCCGAGCTTTTGGAGTTCCTGTGTCTCCTGCTCCCAATCTTATTTCTAACTCTTGTATGCTGCAGTTTCCGGATATTTTTGATCAGCCCGAGCCTTGTCCCGTCAAGCAGATATATTTCTGCATGCTCAAGTTCAATCCCTCCTGAAGAGAAAACCGGGCCCAAAAGATCTTCCTGCGTGGATTCATTGAAAGGCACACCCCCACACAGCTCGTTAAAAGCTGGCATGATGAAAAGTTCAGGGTCAGCCCAATGCAGACGGTTTTCAAAATCAAGATTTCCAAAACGACCCTTAAGAACATCCGGTTTGAACTTTGTTCTGACCCAGGCAGGCTCAACTATGGAGTAGCCGAAAGCATCTGTAAAACGAACAGTGGGATGATTATGGGCAGTGACTACATTAGATGCGGCCAGCAGTTCAGGCGCAGGCCAGGTATGCCCATGGAAATACCCTACTCCATCAAGAACTGCACCACGCGCAGAATGGACCCTGATATTCTTCTGCCTGTTGAAAAGGAGCTCAATCCCTCCGTCATGGTTTCCAGGGAAGATGTCCACATGTGCATATTCTGCAAGCGTTTCAAGAAAGCGGGGGATTTCATCTTTCTCCTGCCAGGAAACCTGAGGGACATTGTGCTTCACATCCCCTAGAAGTATTATCCTGTCAGGGGAATTTGCCTGGACATAACCCCGAATTCGGTCAAGCCGTTCTTCCATTCGGCTCGGTAAATTAATCCCTCTTCTGTACAGGTCCCACTCGATCCCAAGGTGGATATCGGCAACGACCAGTGAAACTTCATTATTCGTGACTTTTAGGGCTGGTTCTTCAAGTATAGGTATGATTTCAGGTGGCATAGTTCTTCCAGCGTTATTTAATTTAGGCAATGAGTAATTGAAGTAATTGAATTAATTGAAGTATCTAATCTCAATAAGTTTCTCTCAATTACAATAAAATATGTATTCATTTAATTAATCTGTATAAATAATAATGAGGTACTGGAAATAGTGAAGCACTGAAAATAATGAGGTACTGAACAAATAAAAGTATAAAAACATATAAAGAAAGACAGTGATTCGGTTAGATCTGTGACCTCAGTTAAATGAATGTGAAGCATGCCGGTCGAACGGGTGATGGTGCAGATGCTTGCTTTTTATTTGAATATGCGTTATTTAGAATGCTCTTAACCTGTCAGTCGTCATTTTAGTCTAACATGAATTTTCTTTTGTGTATTACTTCGTCTAATTCTTCAGTAATATTTTTGAGTTCTTCGTTTAACTCTTCGGTCTTTTTTGGTGCTGCTTCGATCTTTGCTATTATCTGTTCACGAATTGCTTTATCTAATTCATTCTTCACTTTGGTTATTTGGGGATTTATTTCTTCTCTTATTCGTTCGAGTTCTGTAATTTCCGTTTCAATTTTTTTGACTTCCTTTGAGATCTTATGTTCCAGTGCTTTGCTTTTCAGTCTTCTTAGTTCAGTTAATTTTTCGTTTGTTTTTTTATCTAGATTGTTTAGTTTGTCTAGCAATTCTTGTTCTTTTAGTATTTGTTCCGTTGTTTCAGTCAATTTTTGCCCTCCATAAAGATAATCTGAGTAGTGGTGATCTGTAAATAAATATATACCGTTCTTTCAGTGTTAAAGAAGAGAGAAATTTGAGTAAGATATTACCTTTTCAGTCTTTAATAAATTGGTAAAAAAATTAATATTGTTGAA
>MDTP02000099.1 GCA_001714685.2 Methanosarcina sp. Ant1
CTTCATAATTTGTAAGATTAATATTTAACATGAGATATAAAAAGAACTCAAAGTATATAAATGACTCACAACTAAGTTGTCATGGTACTAGTGATTTGAGGCGCAGCGGAAAACTGCTTGAACTCGGAAGAGAAATCCAATGCCAGGTAGTGGCAATCCATGGAGATTATGACCCGCATCCTTTTGAAGGAGTTCGTGAGCCTCTTTCCAGGTTTTTGAAGGACTTCAAGTTCATTTTACTGGAAAAATGCGGGCATAGGCCGTGGATTGAAAAAGAGGCTAAGGAAAGATTTTACGAGATTCTTAAGCAGGAAATCCAATAATAAACAAATGCCCTGCAGAAATCCTTTACTACAGAGATGCAAGTAATTTTTTTAACAATCGTATATAGAAGGAGGGTGAGAAAGCTTGATAGAACAATCGCAGTTAGTCTATTTTATTGCAGCCTCTGCAGCCCTTACGATCCTACCCGGCCCTGACATTCTATTTGTGCACACCCAGAGCATCTCGCAGGGTAAAAAAGCAGGAGTTGCAACAGCATCAGGCCTATGTACAGGCATACTCATTCACACCACCGCAGCAGCACTTGGAATTTCTGCCATTGTGTATAGGTCCGCTCTGGCCTTTGAGATCGTAAAATATGCTGGCGCAGCCTATTTGCTCTACCTTGCCTGGCATGCCTTAAAAGAAAGCGATGAGCTAATATCCTCCGCTCCTGTCAGGGAAACCAATACCTTTGCATTTTACAGGCGCGGAATCTTCATGATGTTTTAAATCCTAAAGTAGCTATCTTCTTCCTCGCATTCCTTCCCCGGTTTGTAAATATAGAATCAGGAAATGTCCCAATGCAAATGATATTTCTTGGAATAATATTCATGGTTCAGGCCTGGCTGATCTTTTCAGTAATCTCGATTTTTGCCGGAACCATCGGCAATAGAATAACACAGAGACCAGGAATTGACAAGTACATTAACTGGGGAAAAGCCGGCATCTTTACGGTGATTGGAGTAAAACTTTCACTGTCCCATAAGTAAGCTCGTAATTGAGCCAATAAATGAAGGTTATGAAAAAACTGGCTGCAAAAAAGACTCTAAGGAAAAAATCCGGAAATTCAACTGAGTAAAATAAATATACTAGTAAACTCACTATTTATTGATTGAATTATGTCATTTGACGATTTACAGGAAATTGTGTGTCCAAATCCGGGATGTGAATATTATCTCAGGGTAGAAGGAAAAGCTATCATAAAACGTGGAAAATACAAGACCGGCCACCAGAGATATCATTGTAAACATTGCGGAAAATTTTTTATGGATACAATTGGCACAGCTATTTATCGTAAACATTTATCCAAAGATGAAATAAGGCTGATATATCGACTTTATCTTGAAAAAAACGGAATCAGAAGTATTGAAAGGATAACAGGTCACCACAGGGATACAGTAAGCCATCTGATAAGAGACACAGTAAAAAACGAAAAAACGGAGGAATATCTGGTCAAACAAATTGGGTTGACAGCTAATGAATGCGAAAAATTATGGACACTTTTAGAGAATAAGAGAAATACTTCCCAAAAGTCAGCTGAATAAGGTTTATCTCCATTAATTGGTTGATATTCTGGTACTCGATTCTTTAAATGGCTGAAGTTTTCTTTTTATTGTTCGAAGCCTATAAGTTCCAGCCGCAGCTGAGCGCGGGACAAGAAAGAAGGATAATAACTCTCAGGTTCCTGAATGAAAGCAGGCTGCGTGGAAGAATGCTGGGTATAATGTGGTAAAATAAGTAAAAATTTACTTTAGAAGATTCATTAATCAATAAGTCGGGGTCTCAAAAAAGATCCTTATTTAATGGTTACTTAGCTTTATTTACTAGATTTAGTGTGCTGCTAACGCTTTCCAATATGTGATATCTTTAAAGTTTATTTTATAGGAGAAAGTCTATTATATACACTGATTGCCAAAAATAGGCACCTTAAAGCCTTGATTTCAATACTTATTTCGGAATATACAAAAATTAGGAATTATCTTTTTGTTCTTTTTAGAATGTTACACGGTTACTTGTAATCTGCCAGATTCGCTTTGACAATTCTGAATACTGGGCTTTTGGGTTACCTGTTTTCTGAATAAAAGAATGTACACCATTTTCTATTGCCCGGTGCATAATTTCTTCTTTTCCTACTCCTGTAAACAGGATGAAAGGGATATCGATTCTTTTATCACGGATAGCTCTCAGGAACGTTATGCCGTCCATAAAAGGCATATCATAATCCGAAACCACCACGTCATAGGAGTCTTCTTCTAACTTCTCGAGCGCTTTTCCTACAGATTCCACTGTATCGGAGTTTATATGGTGGAAAACTTCCAAGAACGTCTTTGACAGCTCCAAGAATAAGGGGTCGTCATCTACAAGCAGTACTTTCATGGGCTTTGTCTCCGGGTGGTTAGGGTTTCTGCAGCTTTACCTTTGTATCCCTTCTCTTATCAATTAAGAGGAGCTATAGTTACGTTTTTGGCATTACCCAAATAAAGCCATGTATTTTTACAGGCATATCTATGCATATTTGACAGATAAGTGGCGAGATTAAGGGCAGGATGTTGGATGAAGGGTAAGTGAAAGAGACAGCTCAAGCCTATACAAGCAATTTGGTAACTGTGCATCTGATGGGCAACTTTTAGGCAGATGAGGAAAGATGATTGAAACGGAATGGTCAAAACAGGAGAAGGAGATCACACACCGGGCATTCAGTGCCGCCTATGAACGTGAATGCATTTCTATTGCGCATAAAGCCCTCAAAATGATGGCTGAAATCAATGAACCATCCGACATTGGGGAGATTCATGATTACCTGACCGATAAACGAAAGGTGACGGATCAGAAGTACGATTTCCGTTACTCTGTCCTGCTATTCGTCTTCGCTCGACTGATATGTGAAGGATGGGTCAGAGAGGAAGATCTGGATGGTCTCTCTGGCAAAAAGTTGCAAGAAATTCGCCGAATTGTGGAACTCATATCCGGAATTTGAGAAGGGAGAGGCTGGATCCATTGCATCTAAAGTGCGCGCTAATCCCCTTGGGAAATAACATCATTCAGACATTATAGGGTAAAGAAATTGTAACAAAATAATTTAGGCATATTTTTTTAAAAAAGTAAATATTTAATTGGTGATAAAGATCTTGAAAAGTAAAGCATACAATCGAAATATATGCATAAGTTGTTCTGTAACGGGCCCTTAGCATAAAAAATAGCAATTTTAGATGTTTTGCGTATTAATCGAATATAACTGAAAATATTGGCGCGAATATACTTCTAGGAGCGGAATTCTCCAACGCAATTTTGATCAGATAACCATTCATTTCCATCTATTATTGCTATTTAAACCTTTATACCCTAGCACAACACATTGGTGTTTTGGTCATTACCCGTATTTCGGGTCATATTTTCCATAGTTCCGGTCATATTTTTCATATTTTCAGTCATGACTCCCATACCGCTTGTCATATTTTTCATAGTCCCGGTCATATTTTTCATATCTTCGGAATCCGTCTTTCTGGTCATAATATCCATCTTTTTGGTCATGACATCCATTTTTCGGGTCATGATACCCATATTTCTGGTCATGACATCCATTTTATGGGTTATGATATCTATTTTTCTGGGCATGTTTTCCATGCCCATTATTCCGGTCATATTCCCAGTCATATTAAACATCATGATTCCAGTCATTCTCATATTTCTCATGTTTCCAGTCATATTCCCAGTCATGTTTCCGGTTATAGTTTTAGTCATATTCTGCATGCCCGTCATATTGCAGATTACGGTGCCTGTTATATCTCCGGTTATATTTTCCGCATTTCCGGTCATGTTCCCAGTTATGTTCCCAGTTATAACTCCATTTATAGGAATATTACCCATTTTCCCAGTCAGATTCCCAGTTATGGTTCCAGTAATTGGCACATTACCCATATTTTCGGTCATATTCTGCATACTGGTTGCATTCTGCTCACTGGCTGTACTCTGCATACTGGTTGCATTCTGCTCACTGGCTGTGCTCTGCATACTGGTTGCATTCTGCATGCTAACCATATTCTGTATGCCTGTCATTCCAGTTATGTTACAAATTACGATTCCGGTTATATTACCAATATTTCCAGCCATTCCGGTCATATTCCCAGTCATGGTTCCGTTCATGATTCCGTTCATTACGGTCATATTCCCAGTCATATTACTCATTATGGTTCCAGTCATATTTCCAGTCACATTACTCATATTCTCAGTCATGTTTCTCGCAGGCTCTGATGCTTGTGCTGCGCCAAGAGAAGTAGCTAAACATAGCACCAACAAAGAAACTATCAATCTAATTTTCATTCTTTATCCCCCCATATGCGAATTAGACCATTTGGATCTACTTCACACATCCAGTTAAATAAATTTTAATTAATATATAGCAACTAAATTATAAATAGCCGAATTATAAATAACTAACCACTATTAATTATATGGGTCAGTACATTTTTCCGAACTAGAAGACATTTTGAAAAACATTCTGTGTTATATATTTTATTATTTTTCATACGAAAGATGATATTAGCCTTTATTTACTTGCCTGAAGGCTCCTAAAGCCAAGCCTGATGTAAAACCAGGCGCTGATATCCTTGTTAACCCAGGAACCGCCTAGGAGAGGAGCCCGATGCTTTAAGCAAGAAACTGCATTGGATATAAGGTAAGGAAGAGCTAGAAAATAACTTCGAGTTTTCACTTTTGGAATAGCTCTATAATTCCATTTCCCTAAATAATCATCAAAGACAATATCGGTAACCAAATACTTGAAATTATATTTTTGTCATTCCTAAGTTTGAGTTTTCGGTACTATATTATATTGAGGATATCGCAAGAAGACTGTGTTCCAAAATCTAGTGATTTTTGCATTTCTTAATTGAAAATCTAAATTCGTAAGAAGAATTCGGTCTCCAATCAAAATTAACATTCGTTATCAAAGACATCAAGCCAGAAATATGGTCGCAATTAATTTTACGTCCATCACTAGATTTTGGAACAAAGTCTCTTAATGCATTTTAATATTAATTTCCAGCATTTCAAAAAGAACATACTTGAAAGATGCCCCAAACAAATCAGATTCAGAAGAATGATTTTTTTCCAAGCGAATTAGAGCCCTTTAGAGAACCTCAACTAAACCCCTGTGAATCTCTCACTTGGCAAATTCCCGCGGGCTTAACCTTGGGCTTCTGGCTGGCGTGGAACTAGCTTAAAATTCAGAGCCAAAAGAATCTTAAATTTCCTGTATTTCTGGACTTTATAATTCATTTTCATTCAAGCTCCATTTTCTACAACTTTCTAACTCCATTTCTACAACTTTCTTTTTCTGCGCCGAAGTCATCCATTCCCAAATTTCAGGTATCGAGTCACAGTACGTTGAAGTATGTTCTGTTGAATGTTCTTTGTCCATGTTTAACTCTCTCAGTTTAGTTAGACTCATAGAATAAAACTATTGAAAAATAAAAATTCATACAACAGAACTGTTGAAGCTATATAAAAATTTCTATAAGTGCCAGAGACATTTTAAATATCTAGTATTGCGATTCCAAAATAAATCCATTATTGAAGGAAGAATTCATTGACCATGGACTAATTTAAAAGTTTAGGTTTCGTGAACGTATTTTGGAATCGAAGCACTAGTAATGCATATTTATTTTGTATTAAAATCAATGTAAATCGATGGGTTGCTTATGAAAATGGTTGAATACAGTCTAAAAAGATAGATACGTTATTTCGCGGTGGGTTCAAATATCCGACTTACATAGATCCCGATGGTACTAATAGTGTTTCTTGGCTATAAGATGAAATAGAACAAGCGAAAACAGAAACTATGAAGAAGGTATATTTTAGCGGTGATACCACATCGTATTTGATTCATTACAATGATGTTGCCAACACTCATTGTGCTGGCTACTTTCATTGATATATTTTCATACAACCGTTATAGTTCCTTGCATAGAGGGATGTATTGCACAGGCATAATTGTAAGTTCCTGCTTGATTGAATGTGTGTTCAAATACGCCATTTTGATTTAATGGTCCAGAATCGAAAACATTTCCCTTCGGTTCATGCTGAACAGAATCCAGATTGACCCATTTTACCGTGCTTCCGGCTGGTACTTGTAAAGACGATGGATTAAATGCATTATTCTGTATGTTAACTGTGTATGCCTGTTGATTTTGAGGTACGGGCATAGGTGTAGTTGCTGGCGCTGGTGTAGGATTCGGTGTTGTCGTAGGTGTTGATGAACAGCCACTTGCGACAATTGCAATCACTAAAATTAGAGTAATAAAAAGTACTTTTCTTATCATATAATTATCACCTTATTCTGTAAAATCGTTGACATTAGGATGATTTCATCGAGTCGCAACTTGTATTTAATCACCCGTTTGCCAGTAGGGCTCATATCCATAGTAGGTATATACACTTGCCAACTCGTCGTAGCTTAGTGGCAATTGGCTCTTATCGAAGCCTTGTGCCTTTTGAAGAATTTCTTTATCGACATTAAGAATGATTCGCAGGTTGTTATCGTAAAGTTGCATCGTCAGCGCAGACCATGGAATGGCAAATAGTTTATTGCCCATGCCAAACCATCCTCCAAAAGAAAGTACTGCATATGCTATTCTTCCATTTTGCAGGTCAATCATGTAATCTTCGAGTGTGCCAAGGTCTTCTGCATTCTTGTTTACGACTCTATTTCCTTTTAAGTCACTTGCTAATAAGAAGTGTTCTTTCGCCGCTGTCATCATGTATATACCTCTTGTTAAAGCCATTTGTTTTTGTTTTCGTTTAGTTTAATGTGCTGTTGGTGTCAATAACGGTTTATTGCAACTATTAACTTTATTTCTTTGCCACTAATGCATCGATTCCAAAACAAATCTATCATTCAAGGAAGAATTCATTAATCAATCAATAAATTTAAAGTTTAGATTTGTGAGTGTATTTAAAATCGAAGCACTATACCAAAAAAGCTACTGCAAGTGCTATCAAATCAGGCTTGTTCTACTCCCCAGTATAGACCTACCAAATTTCAACCAGTCACTCCTAAGTATAAGGAATAAACCAGCTGGGTACAGGAATAAACCAGCTGGGTACAGGTGCAAATACGCCTTTCTTTTACTTCTCCATGACTTTCTTGATTTGACCTACCTTTTCTTGCGCCTTGCCTTCTGCTTTTTCAATGATACCTTCGGCTTCTAAGTTTGGGTTATTGATGAGTTCCCCGACGGTTTCCTTGACCTGTCCCTTCGCTGCATGAAGCTTACCTTCCACTTGATCTTGTGTGCTTGATTTCATGGTATTTCCTCTTCTCTAAATTCTCTTTATAATTGAGAATATTTTTAGTTGTATTGTCTGTGTATTAGTATTCAAAAAATATATCATGTAAAGAAGTATAGTTAAGAAACCAGTAATGATTAAAGGATAATTTTATACAGGCTAAAAAACATAATTTTACTCGACATTTACAAAATATATGTTTACTGGCTTAATATTACTAAGAATTGTGTGTTTAATAGTCTGAGGTATAACATAACGATAGATTAAAAATAGTTACTTGATTATATTTTATTACAACTTATATAAAAATGTATAAACTAAATTATTATTTATGAATTTTTGTCCAAAAATAATAATATAAGATAAATTTCTTGGTAACATTACTGTAAAAAATCCAACTTTAATTAATACTGGTTTCTTAATTAATTCCTTCACATGTTATATTGCTTGAACAATAATATAATGATGATATAACTTGAAATCATTCTCAGCGGCATATATGTGGGTAGAATTTACCGATAAGGTATTCTTCTAGAAATGAATCTGGAAGATTAATTGGTAAAATAATTTTTGAGTGGATCAGCTGAAAGGGAAGTGTATTGCAAGAATATCAAAGGCAAATAAAATTAAAACCGGAGTTATGTGAAGTATGCGGGGATTAGATTCTTTCCCAGCTAATCTCTAATCTCTAGAGTTGCTTATTATGTAAGAAAGAAGAGAAAAGGGTCGACAGAGACAAGAAAGAGTTGTGTGCAATGAGATTAAATTATGCAAATTTAGGGGTTATTAGTTGAATAAGCAACTGAAAGTGTTTTTTATAGGAACTTACGTTCCGAAAGAATGTGGAATCGCTACATTCACTCATGATCTTTTGAACTCGGTTTATGGGGAATACAACGACGTTCAATGCGAAGTTATTGCTTTGAATATGCTTCTGAAACTTACAATTATCCAGACGAGGTAGTTTTTCAAATTGAAAGAGACAAAATAGAGGATTATTACCGTGCTGTGGATTATATAAATCAATCTAATGCTGATATAGCCCACATTCCGGATTATGGCATTTTTGTACAAATTCAATACACAGATGTGTCATTTTGAGAAATATATATTAATAAAATGGCCAACATCTAGAGATTATTATCCTATATTGGCAGGGGTGCGGAATGTGAGATATCGTATGTCTTCAACATTAATTCGGTCTTTTTTGGGGGAATGCAGGCGATTACATTTTCGATCTTCTGTCAGGAATAAATAAGCCTGTAATAACCACAATGCATACTGTTATCCGGGAGCCTGAACTTGAGTATCGAGTATCCACTGAAAAACTCATCAGGTATTCCGAAAAGCTGGTTGTAATGAGCCAAACAGCAGTCGATATGCTAAAAGATGTTTATGAGGTGCCTGAGGACAAAATAGAAGTAATTTTCCATGGACTTCCTGACTATCCGTTTAATAACTGTGATAAGTATAAAAAAATGTTAAATTTGAAGGGTTCTACACTTGTTCTCACTTTCGGCTTACTGAGCCAGAATAAAGCTTGCATTCGGCAGGTTAACGTAATTAGAGATATATATTTTCATATTTATCTCCCATGAGACTCAATATCTTCCAGTGAACCTCCTCCATATTCAATATTTCTGACTCTATTTTTCCTTCCTTCGGAGTACAAAGTTCTGTAATTCCCTGAAAATTGAAAAATATCCATGTCATTGTAGGTCTTTTTGTCGGTTTCCCTTTTTGATCTGGGACTGTTTCATTTTCTTCTTCTAATTTTGTCCTTAATTTCCATTCTGCAATTGAATAAATCATCAGGCATAGAACCATTATCATAGTCAATGCCTCAATTCTTGCTTTGTTTTTGAGGTAAACTTTAGATACGCTAAGCGTATCACCTTTCAAGAATCTAAATCCTTTTCTACTCTATCCTGTCCTTTGTAGTACTTCAGCATCTCCTCAGGAGAAAGGCTGATGTCATTACTTGCAACGAGGAAAAGTCCCATTTTCTCCATTTTTTTAAAACAAAGGCATTATTAACCTTTATGTTGCCATCAATCCTGAAATAAGTATTTAATTTCTCATCTTTTGAGTTTCTACCTCTTTTCCCTGGTTCACGTTTCATAGTATCTTTCAAATCTGTTTTTTCAAACAAAACAGACGGAAATTCTTGAATCCATTCTTCTGCGGCTTTTAATGCATCCTCTTCACAAAAGAAGTCCCTTCCTTTAAGCTTTTTAAGAGACCTTTCTGCTTTTTCAACTTCTTTATCAAGCTTCTTTCTGAAAGTTTCCTCTTTCTTCTTTCTCATCTTATGAGAAAGCAGCAAAACCCACTTTTGTTTGACTCCGCCATATTCCACAAAGGTTTGATAAAAAGAGTATCGTTCGTCGCTTTTTAGCTTTTTCAGGTTCAGATTTGCAGTTAGCAGTTCCTTCGCTTCATTAATTGTTGCAGGAACACGACTGATCCAGAATGATTTTCCGATGTTCTTGATATTATCTTCTGTGTAAAAGGAACTATCAGCGACATAGTACACTTTGCTTTCGGGTCTTAAAACTGATTTGAGAGATGTGATTGCTTCAAGAATTGTTTTTTGTCGGAAGCATTTCCTGAATGTGTATTCATGAAAGAGGTATCCCATGCTGATTAACAATCAAGCTAAGAACAAATTGCTTGAGATCCCATCTTCCGTTTTTGGGAATCCCAAAAGTAATATCAATAGACTCGGTTTCTTCATCATAACACCATACACACTAACACTTGTAGTATCAGGATGCAGACAATGAACAGGAATAGGTAGACGACTCATAATATGAAGAACGATTTCCGTAAACAATTTTGTAGGGCCATATTTTACGATTCTATCAAGAGTCTCTCCGATAGCATATTGATTGAGGTCCTCTTTGGTTACACCTTTCCCAAAGAGTCTTTCCGTAGAAAGGTTCTTGAAAAAATCAGGAAACAGGTACAAACGCTGTCCTATGAAACCAAGACCATTAAGTACCATAGCAAGGATGCAGACTGAGTGAGGGATATTATGATCCCTTTCTTTAGGAAGTTTCTCGTCGATCAGTTTGTCAACTTCAAGTTCTCTGAAAACTCCAACCGTAAGACCAAGGTGACCCATGAACCTTGTGCGTTTCAACGAGGATTCAGCTCTTCTACTGCTGTTTTTCCTATCATGATAAAATCAAGAAAGAAATATAAAATTAATTATATTAAGTTATGCGTTTACCTGCCGAATGCAAGCTGGATAGCGTAAGTCTTATTTTGATTATAAAATTGATCTACTGTGACAGTATTGAATTTGCAGTTCCATACATGTTTTTATATAATTATCATGTAGTAATATCTGATTTATTCCAAATAGCAGCTTCTTAAAAAGAAACCAGCAAGATTTATCTAGCTTAATATAGTGAAAAGCACTACAATACTTTACACATTCTTAAATAGGGAACCTTAACAGGATCATTATTGATGCAGCATGTTAATAATTGAATACGGATGTCCCATTAACTTAACAGCGGATTAATCTAAGCCTGAATGACTATAAGCTGTAAATCAGAAGTTACCGGCTCAAAACCTGCTGGCGCTAACTTCTTTACCAAAGCAACATCTTATAAGCAGTTGCAATAGGTATAAACAGTTGCAATAGGTATAAACAGTTGCATAGGTATAAACAGTTGCAATAGGTATAAACAGTTGCAATAGGTATAAACAGTTGCAATAGGTATAAACAGTTGCAATAGGTATAGACAATTGCAATAGGTATTGACAATTGCAATAGGCATAGACAGTCATAAAGGTCAACAGTTATAATTTGAATTCCATAATTGGTCAGCTTAATAATTTGGAGAATTTCCTTGAATGGCACAAGCATTGCACTGGGTATTTTTTTACTGTATTGGTTCTTCGTCTCCATTCTTGACAGAAAGGGTATTCTGGAAAAGCATAATATAAGCACTTTCGGGCCGCTTCCAATTCTTATGATTAGGACAACGAAAGGCCTCAAACTGCTTGATTTTTTGGCCCGTCCGAAGCTTTACTGGAGAAGCTTTGCAAACCTTGGAATTTTACTAATGTTTGCAGGCATGATTGCGATGTTCTTGGTCATCGCCATATCGGACCTTGCGCTCTATACTTCTTTTCTGAATGGAAGCGTGCCGGAGCCCGGGAAGTATAATTCCGCAAGGAATCTTTTTCTGATACCTGGAGTAAACGAATTTATCCCCTTTACCTGGGGAGTCATTGCCCTAATAGTCACTCTTGTTGTGCACGAGTTCTCCCATGCGATTCTCTGCAGAGTTGAAGGCATCAGGGTCAAATCAATGGGTATCCTGTTTGCCCTGGTTCCAGTAGGAGGTTTTGCGGAACCTGATGATGAACAGCTTTTCGGAAAGAAGGAAGAAGTAAAAAAAGAACTACCTCTTACAGCCTCCATCAAGGAAATCGAAGAATGGGAGGATAAAGACAAAAGAAAAACTGAGATACTTAAACCTGAAGAAACGGTATCCGGGCCTGTAAAAATTGCTACAAGAACCCAGAGAGCCAGGATTCTCGCAGCCGGAGTTATGGCTAACTTCAGCGTGGCTTTTATCGCTTTCCTGCTATTTTTCGGGCCCGTTCTTGGAGCAATTGCTCCTTCGAGTGATTCCATGGTCTTAAGCGTAAATGAAAGTTCTCCGGCTGATATTGCAGGGCTCCAGAAAGGCATGATAATTACGCAGATTAATGATACGAATGTCAATACAGCAATAGATGTTCTAACATATCTTGAACCGGTTAAACCGGGGGACCCTGTACGTATTCATGCCGTTAAAGACGGTGTCGCCTCCGTGCACGATTTGACGACAGTTCCAGCTCCGAAGGATTCCGTTAGTGGAGTACTAGTAGGAGGGGTTGTTGAAGGAAGCCCGGCAGGAGCGGCAGGAATTAAGACCGGAATGACAATGATCCGGATCAATGAAACGAAAATGCAAAATATTGCGAGTTTCGTAAACTTCATGGAGAAGACTCAGGCAAACCAGGACATAGAGATAGAGCTCCTGCCTCCTGCAAACTATACAGGCAAACTCACTGAAAATGGCACTGTTATTTATGATGTGCAACTGTCTTCCAATCCCTCAGAAAGTAAACACGGTTTTCTTGGAGTCATGTACGGCAATAACGGAGTTGTGGAATGCCCTACGCTCGGAATCTCCATCTGGATGCCACAGGCAAAGTTATACCTTGACGCCCTCAAGCAAATTCCATCTTTGCTTACAGAGCTTGCGGGTTGGATCATCCTTTTTGGCCTTCCAATCTACGGATTCGCAGGCGAAGGATTCCGTGGCTTTTCAGGTACCATCGCGCAGTTTTATCATCCTGTGGGCTGGGCAGAACCTTTAGGGATTGGGATTTTCTGGATTGCAAATACCTTGCTCTGGGTTGGTTGGCTGAACTTCTATGTAGGGCTGTTCAACTGTCTGCCTGCAGTGCCTCTGGACGGAGGACATGTATTTAAGGACTTTACCTATTCCTTTGTGTACAGGCTTACCAGGAGCGAAAAAGCATCGGAAAAAGTCTCAAACTCTATCACAGCAAGCTTTTCGATATTGATCCTTTTCTCATTTATGTTTATGATATTCGGGCCCTTTATTGGACAATGGATCGGTATCTGAATGCATCATTAATCCGGACCTTCAGGAAAAACTGATGGTTTCGGATTAACCTGCCTTTTTTCCATTCAACAGTTTGTTATTCTCTTTTCCACTTTTGTTTTTAAGATGCTCACTGTTTATATTTTTAGCTTGAGGAATTGTTAGGGTTAAACTACGGATATATAATCTATTAGTGACAATATAATATATTTCAGCTTAAACTGCATCAGGAAAGTTAAGGCAGGACTTTAAAGATGTTTACTTCAAGGAGAAAAAAAATCAATATCATAACCAGGTTTCGGAGTATAATCCACAAAAGGCCCGATATTGCGTACAAAATTGCAGCTACGCTCCTGTTTATCATATATATACTGGTTTTCCAATACCTTATGGTTCTTGAGAATCAGCCCAAAAATGCAAACGTTATAACTGCCATCTATTGGGCCACAACTACTATTGCAACGGTAGGCTATGGTGATGTGGTCTTCACTTCCCCGGCTGGGAGGCTTTTTTCCATAATTGTGCAGGTTGTAGGTGTCATTCTGATTTCGAGTTTTCTTGTAAATTATGTTATTACTCCCTGGATGGACAGGGTTATTAAGTTCAGGCTGCCAAGAAAGGTCTCTGCCGGTATGAAAGATCACATAATTATCTGCGGGTACAATCAGCTTGTTGAAACTCTGATAGATGAACTGGCCGGGCAGGACTTACTGTTCGTAATAGTAGATGAAGAAGAAGAGTTGATCAGGGAACTTTCTTATAAGGATATTCCCTGTATTCTCGGAGTTACGAGTGATAAGGAGACACTTATAAACGCCGGTATCGAAAAAGCAAGACTCATTATTGCAAACAAGTCTGATGAAAAAAATGCAAATATCGTTCTGACCGCCAGGGAGTTTCAGCATCTCAGCATTATTGCCATTGTTGAGGACAGTTCCAATTCAAAATATCTCAAGTACGCTGGGGCAGATAATGTTGTCTCTCCCAAATCAATGTTCGGGCAGTTTATCGGAAAAAAGGCTATGGACAAGCTTGTAAGCCGAGTAACTGGGGCAACCGAAATTTTTGAAGGAATTCATATAGTTGAGTTCCCTATCTACCTGAAAAGTCCTCTTATAGGCAAGACAATTAAGGAAGTTTCCAGCCAGCGCCAGTTTACAGGTGCAAAAATTGTAGGAATCTGGAAAAGTGGTACCCTCTCCTTTGATCCGAAGGAAGAAGATGTAATCAAGGAAAACTCTGTTATTCTGGCTGTAGGAACTCCTGAAGGGCTTTCAAAACTGAAGAAATTGACACATTGATCCGATAGTTTGATATACATTCTAAATTTATCTGTACAAATAAAGAAAGCATTAAGTTTACGGAACAAGTCAATGATTATGCTTCAAGAGCACGAATTCTGAGTATTATGGAGTCAGAAATGGAAACAAAAGGGCATCTTGTCGTACTCGGGTATGGAGACGTTGGAAAAAGCATCGTAAACATACTCTATGGAGGACCTTTCCGTTTTGTAGTTGTAGACTCTAACGAAAAAGTTTTTGAAAATGTTGATTTCGAACACTTAATCGGCAATGGATCGGATGAAGACATATTGGTTGCAGCTGGAGTAAAGACCGCTTCTTTCGTTTTTGTGGTCCTTAATGACGATACAAATGTTATTTTTGCAACTCTTATCTCACGGGGTCTGAATCCAGAAGCTACCATTGTTGCAAGGGCAAATTCCGTAAAATCCATAGACAAGATCTACAAGGCAGGAGCGGACTATGTAGGTTCTCTTTCCATAGTAGCTGGTCAGATGCTTGCCAAAATGACTGCAAATTGCGCGGGAAAAAGCTGTAGAATCGATGAGGACATAATGCTTTACGAGGGTATAGAAATTGAAAAGCACCGCGTTGAAAAAGGCTCTATCCTCGAGAACAAGTTAATAGAAGACCTTGACCTCGAAAGAAAGATCGGATGCACTATTATAGGCATTGAGAGGGGAAAAATTGTTATAACTACCATTACCAGGCAGACAGCAATTAAAGCTGGAGATATGATCGCAGTTGTGGGAAGTAACAAACAGATTTCCGAGTTTAAGGAAAGATATCTTGAGTAAAAGCCTGATTCATAATAACTCAATTTATTTTTAAGGAAAGATATATTCCTCAAAACAAATATAATATAAGGAATTTTCGAGCTTGGGGTATGATAATATGGAGAGTTTGTCTACAGGGATAGAAGGGTTGGACGTGCTGATGGACGGAGGGTATCCTAAAGGAAAGGGTATTCTTGTAACGGGCCCTCCGGGTGCTGGGAAAACTATTCTCGGGCTTCATTTCCTGCATAGAAGCTGTCTTGAAGGCAGGAAATGCATACTGATTCTGACGAGGGAACTCACTGAAGACATCCTCAACCAGTCCCGAAGCCTCAAACTTGACCTCAAACCTTTTTTGGAGAACGGCCAACTTAGTATCAGGAATGTCTTCGAGGACAAGATGAACAAAATCAAATTCGTTTCCAAATTCGGGAAAGGGCTCTGCTCCGTGGATACAGACATAATAGAGTATCTTAGTGCAATATCTTCTGAAGTTGATGCTGTGGTCATTGACAATATTGGGGTAATGGCTATAAACTACGATATAAAAGAGTTTGCCGACGAATTTAGCTCGATAAGCATAATTCTTCTAAAACACGAATGCACAAGCCTCTTCATAATGGATGAGGACTCTTATAACCTGACCCACCGACTTGCCGGCTACATGGCTTTCGGACTTATCCGGCTTATGTCACAGGAGAACTTTAGCTCCGGGAAGACGAAACAGTATCTCTATATCGAAAAAATGAGATCTAAAGCTGTTCCGGTCAAGTACTCTATATTTGATATTACACCTGAAGGGATGAGAATTATTACAGGCATGAAGTGACCTGAACCCGGCTTTTTAGAACCACTTACTTTTAACTAAAAATTTTGTAGAATTGCTTGCTTCTAGCTCAAAATTGCTTCAGTTCCAAAAGAAGGGAGGTTCAAGCTTGCAAAAAACGGGACAGAAATGGACAAGGACAGAATGAAACGTGAAAAAAGATACCATTCCTTTGGTTATCGGGTAAGGAACTTTCTTGCCTGAAAACTATCGGTTTTGTAGCAGGAATCGGCTTCAAATTTTGCTTTTATTACCTAAAAAAGATACTCTGTTCCGTTCATTGTCTGTAGAAATTTTGTCAAGTGTTGCGGGAATAAGTGCAATCTATCATGATTATTCACTTAACCGAAGACATGAGCATCATTCACTTTTATAATGAATTCACAGCAGTCGTTCTTGTTCCCTATGGTTTTCCGTGCCTCAAGGCTGAAGTCAGAGTCCACTTTCAAGACTATGTTTGAAAAGATTTTCCTGGTCAGAGTACACAAAATAGGGTTTTTACGGGCTTCTTCTTCTCTCCAAGGGCACTTTGTTCCCCTAATTATCCAGGAATTTTCGTTTTCACTCATAATGGAGGAAAAGTTTCCACCTAACTGGTTCATGACTTCGGTACAGACATCCCCGGCGTAGGCGAAGTCCATTTCTCTATTCTCAAAACGGTACATATCAAGAAGCGTTTTTTCAACCAGACCTGTCATCTGGTTTATAGCGATCTTCTTTTCTTCATGGGAAATAGCCTGCAGCAAAGTTGGAATAATTGCTGTAAGGATACTCTGTATTCTATTTTTAATCTCAAGGCTGTCACGGTCAGCCACCAGCCGATCATGCATGCACTTTACCCGAAGCAGGGACTTAACTCTGGTTTTGAGTTCCAGCCTGTTTATAGGTTTTATAAGGAAATCATCAGCTCCGGCTTCGATCCCCTTTATGCGGTCTTGAAGTTCCGAAAGAGCAGTAAGCATCAAAACTTGAATAAACTGTGTGTCAGGATCATCCTTGATAATTTTGCAAACTTCATAGCCACTCATGTCAGGAATCAAAATATCCAGAAGGATCAAATCGGGTTTCTCTTCTTTTACTTTCAGAAGGGCTTCTTTTCCGCTGCAGGCAGTAATAACATCATAGAGTTCCACTGAAAGAAAAGCCTCTACAATCTCTATATTTTCTGGCATGTCATCGACAATGAGTAACTTCAGCTTATTTCGTTTACTCGGCAAGGCTTTCTCCCCCGGACTCATGAATTTTTATCCCTTCAGACGTGATATCAAAGACAGACATCTCGGGAGAAATAGGAGTGCTGCGCATTTTAAGTATGTACATGTAACGCTCCATTTTTCCAAGGTAAGAATTCTCTTTTACCAGCAAGCGGATAGACCCGTATACCGAATATTCAGCCAGCTGGTGGGTCATATCGTGTGCGGATTCATCCATTATTAAAAGAGCAGTGCAGCCTTTTTTCCTTACCAGGTAATTCAACCCGTCAAATTGATCTCTAAGTTTTTTTGTAGAAACCCTGAGAGCAAAGGTCCCTATATTATCTACGACAAGACAAGCGGTTCCTTCATGTATTAATTTAACCAGATCAGGGATTTCAATATCCAGAGTTTCAGACTTAAAACCATATCTTGTCTGCTCTATAATTTCAGAGCGGTTCTCAAAGATGTCTTCTATAACTAGCTGTCCACTCTCATAGTATGGTGTAAGATCATGTCCTACCAGTCTTGCCTGGTAGAGAATATCTTCAGGAGTTTCTTCAGTTGCAATTATCAGGCATTTCCTTCCTTCGAGACAGTTTTTGTGAATGAAATGAATTCCGAAAATTGTTTTTCCGCTCCCTGCCATACCTGTTATAAGGGTTACTTTATTTATTGGATAACCCCCATTCAACTTCCGGTCCAGTTCTTCTATGCCTGTTGAAACCCTCTCCATTTTGATAAGCCCTCATTTTTACGTTTATTTCTATTTTTTATCTTCCACACTATGAAGTAATCCTCCACTATGGATTTAGATAAAGTCTTTACTGAAAAGTTATAATAATAAGTTCAAAATTAATTCGAAAACTTTGAAGCGGTATAGATCCTACAATAAAATTAAATTTACATTTGTTTTATTCGCATCGATCATGCTATATTAATTATTTTAGTAGTAATCTGAGTATCTGACTAGCCCTCGATATCTTTTGCTATATTATTTAGCTATTATACTGTGCAACTTGATATATATTTTTATTTACGGCTTTTTTATCTTTACCCAACCCAAACTTTTTATATAGAAATTTTTCGGGTTTGTCACTTCTCAACCCAACTCTAATCCTTTTTCTTCGAATCTTTTTATTTGGAAACTTCCTTTCTCGGTTTCCCTCCATATTCTCCTTTCCTTTTACCTAATTTTGAGAGAAAACTTAAATATGGATAGCTCCTATCACTACTGCTGCACCGCGGGCTCGTAGGGTAGCCAGGATATCCTAATGGGCTTCGAAGTAAGATCCTTTGCGAAGATACCCATTGACTCGTGTTCGAATCGCGGCGGGCCCGCTTCCGTTTTGCTTTACCCCTCACTTTATGTTTTAATTTTGATGTAAGTGTTCATCAGTACATTCTTTTCTTCAACTGAAACTTGTTTTGCAATTTTTTGCCTTATCATTTTCAATACATTTAGAGAGCGTCGCAAAAGTTAAAACGATTCTACAATTGGATAATCGGAACGTTGACTTTATATAGTATTGTAAATTTTTTGCATGAAATTTGGCTAAACATCTATCTTATTGGGATTAATTTCTCCCATTTGTAGAATCCAATGGACTTTTACGACGCTCTCATTTAATGTACAAGGTATTTCTATTTCAGGATTTCATAAAAACATTCTTATAAATAAGGAATTAAACTTCCACAATTATGTGAATAATAAAAAGGAAAGAAAAGGAAAAATGATTGAAAAAGATGAGAGACGGAAAAATTAACCTTTTAATAAGCAATGATAAAAATAATTTTTAATGGAGGTTTCCATCTTCATTAAGTATTTTTAAGAGTTCAATGATCGAATATGAAGCCCGGGTAATTCCCATACTGCGTTTGTCAGTATCTGTGCCCGCTACATAGAGATTCTGGATCGGAGTCCGGATATCTGCAAACTTTCCGTCAATTGTGACCGCGGCTTTTTCGGGAATTATAATCTGCTCGTGCTGCATCTCGATATGCTTTTCGATGTTCGGATGGGCGCGGAAAATCGTGTCGTAGGCCTTTTTGAGTTCCTGTTCCTCACTTTTACTCTCATCGATCACAAAGGAAAAGCCTATAAGCTGCCTGTCCTTCGGGGCAAGGGAAGGGTCATAATTACTGATAGGCATTGCCCAGTAGGCAAAATCCTTAAACCATATTTCTGAACCTGTATAATTGAAATCAGGAAGCTCTTTTTCCAGGCCAAGCCAGATAGTCAGGCTTTTACTGTGGACAATACCATTGAGGTTTCCTACATAATCTTGAGGGAGGTCTTTTATAAGCGTGGGAAGCTCAGTTGCAAAGCCCGTGTAGATAACAAGGTCAGAGGTATAGATCTCGTCGGCTTCCACGCCTGAGACCTTTCCGTCCTGCACCAGAATGGATGTTACCTGACATTCCTTTTTGATCTCGACGGTTTCCGGAAGGGAAGAGAGGATGGCGTTTAGCAGAGCTTTTAATCCTTTTCTAGGGTAACCCTGGGAGAAATTTACATTATTTGTTGCAAGTCTTTCCAGGGATGTAAAGGGCTGGGCAACTTTTGTCATCCTGGCCTGAAGGGAAGCATGGAAATGATATGGGAGGATTGACGCAAGAATAGACTCTGCAGACTGGCGTTTTTTTGGCTCAAATTTCCCGATCATTGCATCAAACTGGTCCTGAGTAATGCTATCTCTAACAAAATTACTGCCCGAAAGGACGCGCTGGGCCGAGGTCTCTTTCATGGACCTGCCCGAAAGGAAAACGGATATCGTGTCCACGAAGTCATAAGTGTCCTTTGACAGGTTTTTTGGCAGAAAATCATACACTGACTGGCCCGAGAGGTCTATTCCAAATGAGGAAAGGGTAAAGGCTTTAGTGAGAGACTGGGAAAGCAGAACCCTGTCCTTTCTCGGAAGCACATCAAAAGTAACAAAATCTTTCAGGTTGGAAGGGACCTTGATAAAAGCGTTTTCGGTCCGAACGTAATAATACCCATAGTCCTCAAATACAGGCAGAAAATCAAAGTAATTATCCATAAGCCTTTTCAGAGGCCCTTCAATCAGGTGTGTTATCGCGTGTGCTCCTGTGTCCACCTGGTAGCCGTCTACTATATAGCTGCTGCAGTTACCGCCCAGATGTCGGCTTTTCTCAAGAACAAGGACTTTTTTTCCATGTTTTGAAAGTGTTAACGCTGCTAGAAGCCCGCTTACGCCCGCCCCGACAACAATCACATCGTATTTTTTCATTCCGTAAACTACCTCTTTTATTCAAGTGAATCAAGTTTTCAGTCAATGCAGTTATGCACCTTATCTTTCTCAACTCATTATGAGATTTAATAAATTAGGAGACATTTCAAATAATACTGCATTCTGAAGATATACTGAAGTGATTTAATTATGGATATGTTTGAGATGCTTTATATATAATTTATGATTAACTAGAGTTACTATCAATCTATTCTATATCTGTAGGTGTCAATCTATTCTATATCTTTAGGGTAAAATAAAAATAGTATTTTCAACTAGTAGTCCTTAAGTGGTGAGGATTATCAAATAGATATCTGTCTCGCGTTGATATTTTCTCTATTTATATATTGTCTGAGTTCTACTACATTACCATCAATAAAAACGATTTTGGCTCTTCGTTGTTTTGTGTGGATATCCTCATAAAACCCAACGCTGTCTTGAATTGAAAATCATCTTATCCATAGAGAATGACGAAGAGCCACGATTTTTATGAAGACTTTGATCCTTCACATGCTTGCTGGCGGGTAAATTACATTATCGTATACGTCTAGGAAAGACCTTGACCCTAGCTATGGCAACGAGAAAAAATGTACTTACTAGATCTTAAGACCTTGATATTCCATCAAATACTTGACCTTCCTTTCTGGGTGAATCCCGTACTTATCGGAGATTCAATGTGGAAACGATAGGATCCTGAATTGAATTCAAACTACTATGTGCTCGAAATTTTTACGTCAAACTATTTTTTGCTTGAAAACAATTTTTCGGATAATTAATTTTAAATCAAACTGCGTGCGGCCACCCCAACCTAAAGGATGGGGTATGCTGATGGGCCGCCCGCCCGGTTATTCTGGCATTTAGAACTCGTTAATTCTCCGTTGCCTAGACTTTAATCTATGTGATTGAACCTCTGTTTTCGGTTTTCCCTGCGAAAAATAGTTAAAAAATTTCGAGCACATAGTA
>MDTP02000100.1 GCA_001714685.2 Methanosarcina sp. Ant1
GTTACTTTTTAGTTTTTAAACGATTAAAACTCTCTTCATTTAAAATTATTGACATAATACTACATTAAATTGCTTTTAAGTTGTTTTAAGAAAAATTTTTCGCGAAATAAGCTTTATTATCAAGTATTATTGAAAAATAAGGAATATTGTGGAAAATGGCAAAACCTCAAATAATAAGGGAAAAATCCCTTCCTATTTTTAAGTAGAAATTGCCACGTCTACCTTTTCTTCAGCTATTCCTGAAAGATAGATTGATTCGTTCTGGTTTTCGATCGGGTTTTTAAGCACTGTCATCTGTGTAGTTTTTCCAAATATTTTTTCCATTGAATCCGTTGATATCATCTTAGAGGTGGCTATTATCTATAAGTGATTTCAGTCTCAATAACTATCGACGGTTTATAAACTTATCTTATTATCGAATAGAGTGACCTTCTCAAATTAGCTCCGAAAATCGGCATTCTAATTTGATAAGCACTTCTAAATTAAGATCAATCCATTCAAAATATCAGTTCATGCCAAAAAAACACCACTGTCTAATAAATTTTGTTCTTGGAGCTATAAATCCATCCACACAATCCAAAAAATCCATTATTTTTAGATAGCTTCCGCTACCATTTTATCTACTCTGCACTTTAAATGGCGTTTAGAAGTACCTTCCAAATGAGTTTCTTTCGTATTCGGACGTAAGAAGAAGGGCTGTAGTTTTTTTGCAATCCTTTTTCTTTAACCTTTTTAAATTTTTCTTTTCACATAGAGTGAAATACATGACGAATGTATTCCTCACGTTCTCTCCCTCTGTTTATTCCCATTAAAAAGAAAAAGAGAGAAAAAAACGCTATAACTCCCTCTTCAGCACAAGTCTCATATCCACAGCGAGAACGCCTATCCCTTTCTCAATGACCATCAGAGGGCTAATTTCAAACTCTTCAATTTCAGTAAAATCGCAGGCGAGCCTTGAAACTCTTGGAATCACATATACGAGTACACCAATATCAAAAGGCTTCGTCCCCATGGCTCCGGCAAGGGGTGGATAAGTTTTGATTCCTGTAATTATTTCTCTGGCTTCACTTTCATTAACAGGGTCTATAACAAACCGGAAGTCTTTGAGAATTTCTACATAGACTCCTCCAAGCCCGAAAATCAGCATGGGCCCAAAAATGGAGTCATGAGCCATTCCTATAATAACTTCTTTGACGCCTGCGAGCATCTGCTGGAGCTGAACTCCCTCAAGGGGTACTCAGATCTTCTTCGAGATACTTCCCATCATGCCCTTGTAGGCAGCCTTCACTTCAGCAGCATTTTGAAGGGAAAGTTTGATTCCTCCAGGGTCGGATTTATGGGAAATTTGAGGAGAGATTATCTTCATGGCAAGGGGTAACCTATTTCTTCTGCAGTTTCACGGCTTCCTCTATGGTCCTTGCAAACGAGGTCTTCACCACAGGAATACCGTAAGCTTTCAGGATTTCAAAAGATTCAAGGCCCAGTGTATAATGATTACTTACTTTGGCATCCTCAAAGACCCTGGCTGCTGCAACCCTGGCTGGCCCGGAATCGGGAGGGATGAGATTGATCTGTTTCATAGTTATATAACAACCTCAGGACAGTTATGCTTTAGGGTATTAAGATATTGATAATTTAGATTTCTCTTTAAAAATTCAACAGCTACCCAAAAATACCTTAGTTCAATCATCAAAACTTCCCTCCTCGCCCGAATGCTGCGCAGCAGCAGATATCGGGCGGTCACTGACAAAAGAGAAGAAAAGTAGTAGAAATAATAAGAAAATGTTCATATCGACACACATTACTAGTACATCGATTCCAAAGTATATCACAAACTGAATCTTTGAATTTAGATCAGGAAGTATTAGTGTACATGCACTCCCTGGCTAATCTCAAAAGAGTATATAAACCGCGGAAAGCGCGGAAAACGCGGAAAACGCGGAAAACGCGGAATTAAGGGATTGAGGGCACAGTTCTTCCGTTTCCTCCTTGCTGGCGGTGCTTATAGAACCTCGGGTAATTTTAATGTAGATATTTCAGTTCAAAACTAAAATTATCTACAGAATTATGCGTTTATTTTGGAATCGAAGCACTAGTAACCAAGAAGGCTAAAAAAGGAAAACGTCAGTAAACAGAATTTGTTTTCTTTTTCATTCTTGTGGAAAATGACGAACTCCCAAAATGCCTTATTCAACATAGTTGATTTCGTAATTTTGTTCACTAATCCAATTGATAAATGACCACGCAAAGCAAGGAAACATATGGAGAAAAGGGAGTTTGAGCATTGCCTCTCGATTTCTTCCGAGATTTTACAGGGAGAATAGTAGCCCACTACCGGAAAAATAATTTTACAGTAATATTAGAAAGATTCAGAAGGCTTTTTCATTTGTATTCGGTTAAGAGATAAAATGCATGAAAGTGTTATTTTTTATGCTAAAATCTCAACATTCAAGTCGGAAAATCACTATACGTGGTATTCGAAGTTGTGCATAAAATTCGTTAACCGATGACAAATGAAGGCTTTTTTGATTTCTTTGTTTCCAGAAATTCAATGTCGTTTAAGTTCCAGTACAGCCTTCTTTTCACTCTTCAAGGAATAGCCGCTCTCCTGCGTCGAGCGGGACAAGACACGTAAAGACAGCAAATACTGTGCTCGTGTTTTCGATTATTTTCCTAAAAAAGTCTGCCGGGTCTTTATTCAAATTGGTTCTTTCAGCCGGCTGTGTTAATTCATTAGTTTTTCGAAATGAGTGCATGCAGAAATGATTGTCAGTATCGCCGGAAATATAATTTTACAGTAATAGATTAAAAGGACTTCGTTTGATATCATGCGTTTTTAAAGAGCGTGAGTGTATGGCAATTGCACAGGAAGCCCGTGAGATGGCAGCTAAAATCAATGGACCATCCGATATGTGGGAGATTCATGATTACCTGACCGAAAAACGAGAGGAGACGGACCAGAAGTACAATTACCATTACTCCGTCCTGCTATTTGTCTTTGCTCGACTGATGTACGAAGGGTGGATCAAAGAAGAGGACCTGGAGGGTCTCTCTGGCGACAAGTTGCAAGAAATTCACCGGATTACGGAATTTTGGGCCGGAGTTTGAGACGGAGAAGCTGGGTCATAGAATCCGAATTGTGATTGATCCTTCAATAATTATACCATCAGCCACAATTGATTAATTAGTTAAATATGGGGGAAGGAGCGTAAAATTAGGGATTGAAACAGCTAATTAACTGTGAAAAAAACTTATCCGAAAAAAGGATAAGGTAAAGAAAAATCCTTTACCTTCAGACTGACATATGAGCTTTTAACTTGGCTTCTGTCTCACAGATTTGCAATGTGTCCCTTGCAATCGTAAGTTCTTCATTGGTCGGGATGACAAGGATCCTTATTTTTGAATCCGGAGTGGCGATATCGATTTCCTGTCCCCTGATCTTGTTCTTTTCCTGATCGATCGTTATGCCGAAGTTCTCAAGGCCGGAAAGGATTCTGTTCCTGATACTTGCGCTGTTTTCTCCGATGCCTGCAGTAAATACAATTGCATCAGGGTAGTCGAGCACGGCTGAATACTCCCCGATAACTTTCTTGACCTTGTATGAGAAGACTTCGAGGGCAAGTTCGGCTCTTTCATTACCTTGGGAAGCTGCTTCGTCAATTTCTCTGAAGTCGTTGCTGACTCCGGAGATTCCAAGCACACCGGATTTTTTGTTCATGAGGGTGTCGACTTCCCTGGTTGAGAGATTTTCTTTTTCCATCATGAAAGGAACAACTGCGGGGTCAATTGAACCGCACCTGGTACCCATTGCAACTCCTTCGAGCGGAGTGAAGCCCATGGTTGTCTCAACGGATTTTCCGCCTTTAACAGCCGCAATGCTTGAACCGTTCCCCATGTGGCAGGTAATGATCTTTGTTTCTTCTATGGGCTTTCCGAGCATAGCGGCTGCCCTTCTGGAAACGTATAAGTGAGAGGTGCCATGGAAACCGTATTTCCTGATCCCGTATTTTTCGTACATGCTGTACGGCAGAGCATAGATGTAGGCATACTTGGGTATCGTTGTGTGGAATGTAGTGTCAAAAACGGCAACATTGGGGATATCCGGCATGACCTCAAGAGATGCTTCAATCCCCATCATGTTTGGTGGGTTGTGCAGAGGAGCGAGTTCAAAGGTCCCCCTGATAGCCTTTTCCACATCGTCGTCGATTAAAACCGACCTGGTGAATTTTTCACCTCCGTGTACTACCCTGTGCCCTACAGCGTTGATTTCACTCAGACTCTTGATGACGCCGTATTCCGGGTCGAGGAGGGTATCAATGGCTGCATGCAGAGCTACTTTGTGGTTCGGATAGTCTTGGTGTTCTGCAGTATACTTCTTGCCATCGAACCTCTTCATTGTAATGATACCATCATTGAAAGTTACTCTCTCGACAAGACCTGTTGCAAGCACCGATTCAGTAGTCATGTCAATTAGCTGATATTTGAGAGACGAGCTCCCTGCATTTATTACCAGTACCTTCATGTATAAACCCCAGTTCAATTCATTGCTTTCGAGTCACGTTCACAGTTTAGGTTGAATATCACTTAAAAAATAATAAATGTTTTTTAGGACATTTCTACTTATTTGTCCTGTGCTGCAGCCTGGACACAGGTAATTGCAACGGCACCGACAATGTCTTCGTCGCTGCATCCTCTGGACAGGTCATTAATTGGCTTTGCCAGTCCCTGGAGGATAGGGCCATAAGCTTCAGCTTTGGCAAGCCTCTGGGCAATCTTGTATGCGATATTTCCAGCGTTCAGGTCAGGGAAAATGAAGACATTGGCCTTACCTGCGACAGGGCTTCCGGGGGCCTTTGAAGCTGCAACTTTAGGAACAATTGCTGCGTCCACCTGAAGCTCACCGTCGATTGGGATGTCAGGGGCGAGTTCCTGTGCACGCTTTGTAGCAGCAATCGTTGCTTCTGTCAGTGGGCTCTTGGCGCTTCCCTTAGTGGAATAGGAAAGCATTGCAACCATTGGCTTATCCTCAACCAGTAGCTCAAAGGACTTTGCAGAACTAACTGCGATGTTTGCAACGTCTTCTACGCTTGGCATTTCGACCATTCCTGAGTCAGCGAAGAGGAATGTCCCATTGGATCCATATTCGCAGTCAGGTACAGCGATGATGAAAAAAGCGGATGCAATAGCTACTCCAGGAGCTGTTTTCACGATCTGCACAGCAGGTCTAATTGTATCTGAAGAGGAGTGATTAGCGCCTGATACAACACCGTCAGCTTCGCCGAGTTTAGTCATCATAACAGCGAAATACATGTGATCACTCATGATTTCAGCTGCAGTTTCAAGTGTGACACCTTTATTCTTTCTCAGTTCGTAGAAAGTTTTTATGTATTCATCCTTCTTCTCGTAAGTTTTAGGATCTACAATTTTTGCTCCCGAAATGTCCAGATCTCCTGCAAGCGCCTTTATCTCGGCCTCGTTACCGATAAGGACAATGTTTGCAATACCTCTCTCAAGAATCTTAGCAGTTGCCTGGAGAGTTCTTATATCATCAGTTTCAGGTAAAGCGATCGTCTTGTTAAGCTTCTTTGCTCTTTCACTGATTTTGTCTAAAAATTTTGCCAATCGACCAACCTCCTATATAATTAGAGTACTTAAAATTACCTGGTCTTGATATATAAATTTACGTAAAAAGATTAGACATATATATAAAAATATAAAATATATATCTAGCTTCCAGCCCGCATCTATATGCGATTTTTTATTTTCTAATTTATGACAGTCCAGTATTATTTTTGCGGCAGACACGCGATACTTAAAACAATATTACTGAATATACATGACAATTTGTATAAAAGAATTCCGAAATGATTACAATGAAAATATTCCGGATTCCAGGCAGCCCTCGAAAAGGAAAGAAATCTAATAATACTACTCTATCATCCCTTAAAGTCGCATAGGGGTTTTGAAACCTGCAGAATTCTCCACTTGAGAATTGGTTCCTGCAAAGCCGCGGAACCTATAGGAAAAAGAGCTCTGTACAATCCGGTATTTATGCAATTAGGTCTGTAGTTATCGATTTACTTTTAAGCATTTTATTATTGAGATCCAGAGGATTCAATCTATAGTCCCCAAAGTAAAAATCAACACTTCACAAACCGGGGAAGATAAATTGACCATCAAGTACCAAAATTTTGCCACTCATCTTTAATCTAAAGTTGAACCGCAAAAAACGCGGAAAACGCGGAAAAAACTGTGATTTAGCAATGTAGTTTCTCAATTAGTCTTCTTGAACGAAGCGAAAAGGACATCTTGCTGTTGCACTTGCAGTGCAACTCCCAGAAAATCTTCGATTTTCTGTGATCCCGAAGCGAAACTCGGGAGCCGCAACTCTGCTGAAAAAAACTGTGACGCTGTAAATTAGCCTTCTTGAGCGAAGCGAAAAGGGCCGCGTACTCCCGAGACGCAATTCGGGCGAGGCGCAATTCGGGCGAGACGCAATTCGGGCGAGGCGCAATTCGGGAAGCGAAACTCGGGCGAGGCGTAATTCGGGATGCGAAACTCGGGAGGCGCAACTCTGCTGTTTAAACTTGTAGTTGGCGGGTGAATTGATTACATTTTTGAACATCATTTTTGGAATAGAACCAGATTTATAAAGTGAAATATATCATGTCAGGCTGTCTCAAAAGTAAACTCGATTCTACAATTGAGATAAAATATTCTATCATAAGGCCAATTTGTACCTGAATTCAGGAAAAATATCCAATCTGAATTTAAAGTCAATATTGCCCATTACCCAATTGTAGAAATGGTTTGAGTTTTGAGACAGCCTGATGTGCTGACTATAAATTTATAAGCTTTTAAGATACAAACATCATTTTGCTTCATCAAAATACATAGTCACTTCTGTATATAATGCAACATTCTTATACTTGTATTAAGTATAGTCACTAAGATTACGCACTTAAGGTACAAAAGCAAGTATAATAGGCTCTGTAGCTAAAGTTATTTTTTAAAAAGTTAGAGGTCTAAAGCTACTTTTTCCTTAGCCCAACAGCGTAAGTCCCAAGTATTGAGGGAATAACTGCGAAGGAAACAACTATCTGAATTTGGGAGAAATATATTTTCTCACACAGAAAGTTGCATTGTTTAAAATGGAAACTATACTTACCATTAAAACCCAGCATCGAAAAAGAGTATTCATACTTGGAGAAGAGAAAAGTGACGCTTGTATTCTGGGCTAGATACCCAGCCGTTACACGCTTTGTCCTATAAAATCTTATCTTTTTGAATTTTGGGCTTAAGCTTCTAATCTTCCTTTTGGTCTGGAATTAAATACCTTATCGATAGAAAAAGAGATATATAATCAATTTTTTTAATACCAGCAAAAACTATTCAATGGGATAAACATGGATTTTACCTTGCAGATTGATACTGATTACTCGCTTCAGGAAATAAGCGAGGTTATTCGCTCGGCTCTGGAACATGAGAAACACCTTGCGAAATACAAGGTATACCGCTATTCCATGATCTGCGATGAATTTGAAGACCAGTACGAACTGATCTCTACCGAATTTATGCAAAAATTCGAAGCCCGCGAACTTATTGATGATGAAAAATATTTTGACTGGTATGCTGCAAAAAAAGGGCTTGACCACTGGAAGAAAAAGCTGACTGTGCTTGAGTGTGTCAGGTCCTGACCGCTAAATAACTCACTACTGTACTTGCTACTTAAAATTATACTATGTTTCGGATTAATTTAGCAAGCACACTAATATTACTTATGATAACCTTTTTTTAATAAAGGAACAATCTAGCAAAATTTAAGGCTTTATGCTCTGGTAGAATTTCGCTGGATGATATCAAATCAAAAAGCTTAATATTTTGGATAACAATTCACGTTTGTAATCTTAATCTATTAAAGTAATGAGAGGTTGATAATATATAGTAGGGAATGGATGTCCTATCTCTCTAATAAGTCTTATAATCTTCACTTAAAAAAAATTTAATCATTTATTGGGATTTATTTTTGAATCCTGAGATAGAAAAGCAGGTAAGTATTTAGCTGAAGAGCTACAAAAAATTAGAAGATCGTCCTTCATAAAACATTCGGATAAATTTGACTAAAGGCGGAGCCGAAATCTTATCATAAAGTGAGATTTTCAGCAGAAAAACAAAAGGTAAGCTGGTGTATTAATTGAAAAAAATAATTTTAATATTAATTTTTATGTTCTTCTCATTTTCGGCCTTGGCTTCAGCTTATGCAAGTCCAGTCTTAGTAGGTGGAAACTCAACTATTATTGCAGATTTTTCTGCTTCTCCAACCTCAGGAAATGCACCACTGACAGTCGCATTCACTGACGCCAGCACAGGATCGCTCAAAGAATGGTACTGGACTTTTGGAGATGGAACCTATTCAACAACTCAGAATCCTGTACACACATACAATAAAGCAGGAAAATATACTGTTGGCTTAACAGTAACGAATGATGACGGAGACACGAAAACAAAGTCCGGCTATATAACTGTAAACGCTTCGAACCCACCTGTTGCTGCATTCTCTGCCTCCGCCGTCTCTGGGAATGCACCGTTAGCAGTAACATTCACAGATAAGAGTACAGGATCACCTACTTCCTGGATCTGGGACTTTGGAGACGGTACCACTTATAATATCCAGAATCCGCCTCATATATATACTCAGGCTGGAAATTATACCGTGAAGCTGACAGTATCAAACGCCTTTGGGACCAACACTCTGGAGAGTAAATCCTTAATCAAGGTGTCCTCAACTGCTGCTGTGGTGGCTGATTTTAACACTAATGTAACTTCAGGCAAAGCCCCGCTTACAGTTCAATTTAATGACCTTAGTACAGGCAGTCCTACAGCCTGGGAATGGGACTTTAATTCTGACGGACAAGCAGACTCAAACGAAAAAAATCCTGTTTATCAATTTAAGGATACAGGGGCCTACACCGTCACCCTGAGGACAGGTAGCAGCACTAATACAAAAACCAATTATATAACAGTCGGGAATGGTCTGCAAGCTTCATTTACCGTTTCCCCAGGTCAAGGGGTAGCTCCCCTTATCGTTCAATTCACTGACACTTCTCTAGGAACCCCAACGGCATGGCTCTGGGACTTTGGGGATGGCAGTACTTCTACCTTCCAGTATCCTGCTCATATATATGCTCAGGCTGGAAATTATAACGTGAAGCTGACAGTATCAAATAACATTGACTCGAATACCCTGGAAACTCCTTCCTCAGTCAATGTATCATCTGGCATTGCTCCGATTGTCGATATTCCAGTGGTCGATTTTTACACGAATGTAACTTCAGGCAAAGCCCCGCTTACAGTCCAATTTAATGACACCAGTACAGGAAATCCTGCAGCATGGGAATGGGACTTTAATTCTGACGGACAGGTAGACTCAAACGAAAAAAATCCTATTTATGAGTTTAAAGATCCTGGTTATTACAATGTCACTCTGAGGGCAGGTAACGGTACTGCTTGGGGTAATATTACTAAAACTAATTATATCACAGTCGGAGGAGGTTTTTTGGCCGGTTTTACTGCTTCTCCGATAGAAGGAAGCGCCCCCCTTATCGTTCAGTTTACGGATAATTCTACAGGAGCCCCAACTGCATGGCTCTGGGACTTTGGGGATGGGAACACTTCAATCGAGCAGAATCCCAATCACACGTATTCTGGAGCCGGGAGTTACTCTGTAACTCTTAACGCCAGTAAGATGTACGAATATAGTGTTGTGTCCTGGCCTGGATATATTACAGTTACTGATGGAACTGGGAGCAGCACTAGTGAGAGTGGCGGATCGGGTTCCAGTAGAACAGGCTCACTTTCTGGTGGAGGAGCTTCCCCTGAGCCAGCAAGTAATGTTGAAGTTAAACTTATGACTCAAAGATTCATCGCAGCTGGGAACCACATCAAATTCGAGTTTACGAAAAACGCTACCTGTATTGACTTTGTGGAGTTCGATGCAAAGAAAACCCTCGGAAAGACCACAACGATTCTCGAGCAACTTAAGGGAAAATCAGTCCTGACTCCTTTCGAACCCGGAGGAACCGTCTACAAATACCTGAACATCTGGGTAGGAAACAAAGGCATTGCAACTCCGGGAAATATTGAAAATGCTACTGTAGGGTTCAGAGTCAGCAAAGTTACAGTGAATGAAACTGAAAAGTCAACAGTTATTATGCACAGGTATTCTCAAGGAAAGTGGAATGCCCTTAATACCACCAAAACAGGGGAAGATAATCAGTACATCTACTATGAAGCCAAAACTCCTGGTTTCTCTCCTTTTGCAATAACTTCAGGCAAGATAGAGACAATTGAGGGGAACATGAGTCAGCCTGCTCCACAAAATAGCGGACCTTCCATAGAAAGTAATCAGTCTGGGAAGTCTGGAGCGACTGTGGGAGCCGGACTAACACTTGGTAATAGTGATTGGTCCAAATATTCGGGAGCTATTAGGTTCCTTGTCGTCTTAATGGTAGTACTTTTCATAGGACTTGCTGTGAGAGAGAAAGGAAAATAATAAAAACAGGAAAATTTGAAAAATAGAAGCTATCAGGTGATAAATCTGTCCTATTATTTATTTTTTCATGATACTTTATGAAATGAGAGACTATTTTTGGAGGGGGTAGGTATGAGTTTCACGCTTAATATAGAAACTAATTTTTCGCCTCAAGAAGTCAGTGAGGTTATCCGCTCAGCTCTGGAACATGAAAAGCATGTTGCTAAGTATAAGGTCAAGCGTTATTCTATAATATGTGAGAATTTCGAATCGAAGTATGGGTTCATTTCTGGTGAACTCAAGGCAAAGTTCGAAACTGGAAATATAGGAGAAGAGAGTGATTTTTTCGACTGGTATGCAGCAAAAAGAGGACTTGACCACTGGAGCAAAAAACTCGAGGTTCTTTCGGACATTTCCATCAAAGAGTGAAAAAATTGTATCCTCTTCAAATTAAAGGGAGATTTTTCCTCTAGAAAATTAAGTAACCGTTTATTACACATTTATGAAGTTATATGGGCCTCCTTACTATGTTTTTCAGACTTGATTAAATTCTTATTATCAGCAAATATGTGAAACTTACTTTTCCCTATACAATTTAAAGAAGATACAATCTACCGGATATTTTTTATTGCTGCAAAACAGCTTCTTCTAAAACAAAATTTAAATCGAAAGCCTGCAATAATCTATGAAGTTATTACTCAGGAAGGAAGAAAAATATGAGCAGCAAAATTCAAACTCCGGAATGTTGTCCTCAATTTGATCCCATTCCCTGGGACGGAAAAGTCTTTGAATGGAATAATAAAAAATTCATTAAGGACAAAGTTACCACTCATTTTTATATGCCTATAAACTTTGGAGAGGTTATAATGAGAATGAACGACAAAGTTGAGAGATCTGGTGCAAAAATGCCAGATTGGCTTTGTTTGTCAGATCATACCTCAGAGTCTAATATGGATATTTATCTGGCTGTTGATAAAGAAGTGGATGATGCCGAAAACGTAACATTAGACGGAAAGTTTCTGAGCAAAGTGTATGAGGGGGATTTCGAAAACACAGGAGAATGGTGTATGGACTTTGAAGGCTACGCAAAAGGCAAAGGCCTGGAAGTCAAGAAATGGTATATGTGGTAAATGGTAAACATAACAGGTGTTTTATTTTGAGTTATCTTGAAACTCTTCTATGAAAATGTGTGTGTTACAATATAGATATTTTTAGTTAGTTATCTTTATTATCTGTTATCTGCTCAATTCCCTTGTTTGCGTTTATCACACTTATCGGGAAAATGTCATTTTCTGATCGCTTTTCCAAGATATCAAAACATAAGGAAGATTGAAGGATGAGCCTGGTTATTGCTGTTATTGGAAGGAACGGCGCAGTTATGGCTGGAGATATGCTGGAAATCTCTTTTCTGGAGAGGATTATTCAAATGTCAGTTTCTCTCAAGCCAATTAGAGGTCATATCATGACCTTTACCTACTATATCTACCAAAAAATAAACAGTATTAAAAAAGCACAGTTATATAAATACTTTTAAATAATTAGCTTTTGTAATTCCTCAACTTGACCATAACAGATATTAGTCAAACGCATCCTTTAAATCGTTAATAATATCGTCACGGATAATATTTGTTCCTGAACATTTCTTGCCTTGAAGATATTCACTAATGGATATTTCAAATTGATTTTTAGCTCTGTAAATCAGTTTATTTATACCCTGATTAGGACCTAATGTACCTAGAATAAAAGCTGGTACACCTAATAATGTTAAAGTAGACAAACCGTATATATTTTGTGGATCTATAAATGCTTCTGATACTCTTGACCCTATAAATTCAGATGTCACTGATCCTATTATTGATCCTACAAACTCTGGTGTTCTTGTCCCCATAACTAAGCATAGTATAGATAGGAGTAGCATTGTAAAAGAAACAAAAGACCAAACTAATATAACTACCATTCCAATTTCTATATATGGTTGCTTTTTAAAAGCAAATTCATATCCATATCTAAAAAAAGAATCTGAATCGGCTTTTTTATATTGATGGAAGTGACCAATGCAGAATTGTACGGAAGGAAAAGCTCCATATTTTTCTATTATTTTGTCAAGATAGTCAGGATCCAATCTTTTAGCCATTTTTTTTAAAAACATACACACTTCTTTGGGTTTAAAATTATAGTCAAGAAGTACATTTTTCATATAATTACTGGATTCAATTTCATATAATGCATTATTATGCATCAAACTAGTTTGAACTTTAGGAGATAATTGGTTACTTTCTAAAAGATGTCTTATGAGATTCATAATTTGTTCAGAACTAAAAGGGAGAATTTTTAAATAGTACTCTAAATTATTGAGACTAATAGAATCATTCATGATGTTATAATATGCAAAATCACTTCTTTTAAAAAGTTTCACAAAAAAATTATTTATTGTTGGAATGTTTTTCGAGAAATCTACCACAAAATAAAGTACAAAAAAGAAAGGCACTATGTATAAACCAAAAAAATCTGTTATATTTTTTGGAAATTGCGTGTGTTGGTATAGCAAACTGCCTGTTAAGATGAATAAAAAAAGGGCATTTACTCCTCTTTGAGATAGACCTCTACCTTTTGTAATATTTTTTGAAATTTGAATTATGAAATCTGACATGTATGAAATAGGATCAATGTCAATCAGACTATGATGATCATTAATATCCTCGTTATTGAGGGTATTTTCATTTTCAGATGTCCTTTTATTTTTATTACCCTGATCCATAAATGATGAGCTGTGTCAAACATTAAAAAGCTTCTTATTTTAACGAGTTAAGAACAATATATATTCTATCTTAAAAAAACACAGCATTCAGCAAATGCTCTTCAAGGATTCTTTTTGTGATTTCAAATCGGGCAGGGTACTTCTCTTGACGCTGCAGCCCAAGAAGGAGTAGAGGCGGTTGTTGAACTGCTTTTCCCATCGGATTACTTCGGGTCGGTTTTAGGGGAGGAATATCTAAACTATGTCGTGTTCTTTTGAAACACTGAGTCAAGAATTGACTATTCATGTTCTTTTAAGTCAATTCATATTACTGACACTTTGAGACAAATAAAAATGATTTTATATGCTGGTTGAATAAGTTAATTATATGAAAAGCGGTGAACGAGGGAAATGCCCACATTGTATGGTTGCAAACAAATTTGAACTGCCAGTAGTCAAGCGAATTATGGAGCCAAACTGGGACGGGAGTAAGAATTATATCTCAAGTATTTTTAATGGGTTATTTTTGCAAAACAGTTATAGTGATGAGTCTATTTATTTGGAAATTTCTCGATGTGCTAACTGTGGAAAGAATATAATTATGCTTGGTAGAGACATATTGATATATCCATTGGGATCTTCAAGACTTCCCTGCCCAAGTGTAGTGCCTGAAGATATACGTCAAGACTATAATGAAGCTTGTTTAGTTGAACCTTATAGCAAAAAAGCTTCTGCTGCCTTATCTAGAAGATGTTTGCAGAATATGCTTCGTAGCAATGGAATCAAAAAAGGTGACTTGTCCAAAGAAATTGATGAGGCAATGAAAACGTTGCCTTCATCTCTGGCAGAATCAATTGATGCGATTCGGCAAATAGGGAATTTTGCAGCTCATCCATTAAAATCTACTTCAACAGGGGAAATAATGGATGTTGAGGATGAGGAAGCAGAATGGGCTCTAGATGTACTTGAAGATTTATTTGATTTCTATTATGTTCAGCCAGCAGTTACAAAACGTAAAAGAGAAGCTATGGATAAGAAATTAACAGATCTTGGAAAACCTCTTTTAAAAACACCACCTTAAGTTAAGTCAACTAAATAACTTTTTGCTTTATTGATGTTCTGTACTGTTTGTAATAATTTCCATGATTATAAGCACATGTGAGACAAGGTGAATATTGGTTAGATGTCCGTCCAGAGAACACGGAAAATATAAGGTATTGGCGTTTCTGATAAAAGTAGAGTATCCTGGTTCTTCGGAACCTTCAGGTTCAGTAATATCTTTTAATGATTCTCTTTTACTATAATGCTTCAACTTGCACACAGGGAATAAAAGTTCTTAATGGGTTGGTGGTCCCATGTTGCTGATGTTAGCGTGTCCTTACTGAGTGGATGAATTCATGGTTCATCTTTAGGTTTTTCAAACCAATGAGGGAACTTATTTTTTAATTGTTTTTCTAGTTGTTCATCTAATTCTATATCCTGAAGTGTTTTCGCTGTATTAAGCTGATAAATGTTTATGTTTTTAGCTTTTTTTAAATTAGCTTTTTCAAGGTTAGCATCTTTAAGAATAGCACCTTGAAGGTCAGCTCCTGTAAGGTTAGCCTCTTTCAAGCAAGCCCTTATAAGAATGGCTCCATTAAGTTTAGCATCTCCAAGGTAGGCCCCCTCAAAATTAGCCCCAGAAAGATTAGCTCCTTTAAGGTCAACCCTTGCAAAGTAAACCTTTTTAAGGTTTGGGGCATTTGGAAGGTAGGCTTCCCGTAAATAAGTATTTCGAAGATCTATAATATCGGAAGCATTTTCAATCTTAGTATATTTGCGTCTTCCAATTATAGTAAGAATTGCCTGAATATCCACCTTAACTTTTGTATCCATTTCAGGAATCTCTGCTTTTACAGGCGAGTTTTCTCTAACATAAGCAGTCAAAATCTCCATAATTGGCCAGTAATCATTCTCGGATTCATTTGCGATTCTCTCAAGGGCATATATTCCACCTAAACGAATTTCCATTGCTGGATTTCCTAACTGATCAACTGCCCTAGTAAAGCGTTCAGTAATTTGGCTTTCTTGAGCAACTTTTAGATTCTTCTGAGTAATTGCTAGATTTTTCTGAGTGGCTTTTAGTTCTTTCTCAGAAATGGCAATTCTTCGCCATGTATAATAAAGACCAATAGCAATTGCAACTCCACCAAATATCTGAGCTAATGTTGCACGAGACTGGTTCTCAAGAGTGGCTTGTACTGTAGAGTTGTTTATCCCTCGAAGACTAATATCAGCATATGGAACTACAATTAGTAACAATAACAATACAGCGATTAAAATAGTGGCACTAGTTAATGGATTCTGATTTATTTTTACTTGGAGTTGCTTCAACTTCTGTTCTAATGCCATAATCTCTTTCCTTTGCCACAAACGTTTATCTGTCCCTTATCAACTGTGAACTAAAATAAACATTGCCATTTATACACAAAGGATGAGCAAATAGAAAATGTGTATGAGAAGATGAATAAACAAACTGTTTATAATTAAAATTTATAAAGAGTATACGAAGTTACTTACAAGTAGAAAAGCTTAAGCCTGATAGAAAAATCATAATATAAAACCGCGAGTTCATTAAGTTTGAGATAGTTGGGATTTGCTGTAAATGGAGTATTAAAGATGATCCACAAAGATCTTTATGGTCAAAAAAAAGAAATTGAGAAAAAGACGTTTCTCAGTTATGATAATATTCCTATTGAAACCAGACAAGTTGTATATACTATAATCACTGAAAATGTATTAGAGTCTCAAACAATATTGGGGATTGTTTGTACACCAAGTAAAGGTTGTATTCAAAATACAGACGATTACCGAAAATTATGGCTTGAAATTAAGAAATACAAGAGGATTCCTCACATTTATGATATAGATGACTACCAAGAAGAAATTTATCGTTGGTTAATGAGGTGTTCTGTAGTTGATTTTTTACGAACGATTGGACTTTTTATTCATATCAAAAAGAATGAGACTCAACATGAGCCTAACGAAAGACTCCGTAATACTATTAACGACATAAACGATCTTTTCAAATTAGATAAGATCGGTTATGAAATTGTAAATGAAAAGATTATTCGGAAAGATTCTGAATACCTACATGAACAAGTTATCAAACAAACAATTAATCTGTTATACACAAATGATTTTAAAGGCCCGCTTGTAGAGTTCCAAAAAGCTCTGGATCATTATATAAGAAAAGAGTACAAGGACACAATTCAAGAAGCCAATAATTCATTTGAAAGTACAATGAAATCTATCCTAACGAAACGAAATATTGCTTTTAAGCAAGATGCCAACGCTGATCTGCTTTTAGATTATTTAAAAGAAAATGGAGTCATTTATTCTTATACAAAGCCCTTGTTTCAGGGTTTACCTAAATTAAGGAATAATCAAAGTGGTCATGGACAAGGAATAGACCCCAAAGAAGTTAATCAAAGTTATGCAGAGTTGGCATTAAACTTAGCTGGAACATTTGTTGTGTTTCTGATAACCAGATATCAAGAAATAAAATAATTCTAGTTTTTAGACACATTTGGACTAAAAAATTATATATAAAGTATACATTTCCTTCTTGTGATTCCAGTATCAAAAGTCATTAATAATTATCCTAACATTGCAAACTTTTTTACTGAAGAATGGTTTGTGTCAGAACTTAAGAAGGACCATAAAAATATCCATCTGTTAGCAAAGCAGTTAACTTTTAATGAAAATAGCAAATCCTCTTTTGTCTATTTTGATCACGTTGAAAGATGCCTAAATGAATTAAAAGATAATATCACAGGGCATGAAAATCATTTCAAAGCACTTAAACATAAAGAAAGGTACTTTGGCTTACTCGCAGAATTGGAAATTGGACTAATGATCAAAAATATGGATTTTGAGTTTGATTTTGAGCCTCCTCTATCTAAAAAATCTAGTGATATTAAAATTACCAATTCTGAAACAGAAATCTTTATTGAGGTATCAACCAAAAAAGGCCTTTCCTTTAAGGAGAAAGAGAAAGTAGGTAATAGTTGTACAATAAATGAGTTTGAAACTAGGTCTCCTGAGAAATTCAAAGGTAAAATAATTAAAGAAAGTGAACAGCTTTCAAAAACAGATCCAGGTATTTTTGCTCTTGTAATTGAACCTTCATCTATTCCAGAAATTGAGAGTATAAAGTATGCTTTCGGTTTTAGTCGTTTATGGGGAAAATATATCGAGCCTGGTATTAATCCTAGTGAAAAAGTAAAAAAGAGCGTTTCCGCACTTTTGATTTATTGCAATTATACTGCTATAAATGATGAAAACAATTGCTTTTGTAGAAAAGAAGATAGCTTTCTTTGCGTAAACCCTCTAGCAGAATTTCAGTTACCTACTTCTGTTATCCATAAATTTGAAACATATGGTACAGAGATAATAGTACCTTATCTTCTTTAATTCTCTCAGCCAGCCTGTTAATTGGAAATTTCATTCCCACTAAACATAAACGGATAGTCTCATATCCTAGCATTACGAAATAATGCGCTACTGTTTAACACCTATCATCTGAAGAAATCTTGATTCTTTAACATCTTTAACAGTAACACCTTTTCTTTGTAACCACTCAGGATATCTGCGAATTAAGTAAAGCATCTGGTTAGCTTCATTCTCATTCGGATAGAGCCTTGTTACAAATATCTTAACATCTATGGAATTATCCAGATATAGCAAAGTTCCTAGGACAATCTCATAAATTTTTATTGTGTTCTTATCTATCATCCAATTATTATCAAGTTCTCTGTATCTTGATTCTATAAGTTGTTCCAGGTTAGCAGTAAGTTCATTTGATAGTGAAAATTCACGATTAACGATAGCAATGAAGCTAATTACCTCTAGTTTTAATGTCGTCATTTTAATCTCCTTTTTGGTTAATAATTGATTTAAAGTTACAATTTGTTAATTTAAGGTACAAATGATTCAAAAAAAGAAAAGAAGGCAAAATGTGGTAGAAATATTATACGTAATGACAAATCTCTGTCAAAAAATTGTCCATATGGTTGCCCAAATGGACTATATAAGAGGCAAAATAGGTTCTAAACATTTAGTCAATGCATTTCATGCCGTAAGATAAATACTTTCGAACCAGAGCGGTTCAGATTAAACTAACATGCTGATGCCAGTTGGTGTCAGTTCAATAAGTATATACCACCTGCCCTGAATGCGCCAAAAAATATGGAAAAAATTACGTCGCGATCGTTGCTGAAGTACAGTAATAATGGTGAGGTAATTAAGCAGTTGTATATAAAAAGAGGGTGAGTATCTAACAAACTATATAAAAATGGAAAATAATTTCTTTATTATCTTCCTCGCCCAGCATCTTTTTTAATTATATTTTCTTTTTGCTCTATTCCCGTGCCCCAATTTTTCTCAGTTCCCTCTCATTTTGGCTCTTTTCTTGTCCATTCACTCTTCTTAACCCCTTCCCCTCTTTGCTCTCTTCCCTTGCCCCAATTTTTCTTCATTATCTCGCTTGTCGGCTCTTTCCTTGTCCATACGCTCCTCCTTACCGTTGGCTTTTCCTCTTCCATTTTTTCTTCCTCCTCATCCAGGTCGATTCCGATTTTGGAGCTTATGGAATTTCTGGCTTTTCTGGCATCGGCATAATCAGGATTGATCCGAAGAGCTCTTTCAAGCGCTCTTAAAGCTTCATCAGCTTTATTTAAGCCGGAAAGAGCCATGCCCTTACAGTACCAGGCTTCTGCAGAATCAGGCTTTATTGAAATGGCTTTGATGCATATTTCAATGGCTCTCTTATATTTGCCGAGCTTGAGGTGGACAAGCCCTTTCCCGACCCATATCTTTGCGTTGTCAGGGTTTATTTTGAGAGCAGCATCGTAGGCTATCATGGCTTCCACAGGTCTATCCAAACTGTAGAGAGCAAAGGCTTTGCCTTCCCAGGCTCTAGCAAGTTTTTGATCGAGTCTGAGGGCTGCATCATAAGCATGTATAGCTTCTTCGTATCTGCCGAGGTCAGCAAGGACAGAGCCTTTTGCGTGCCAGGCGCCAGCAAGTTTTGGATTAGCAACAAGGGCTTTTTCAACGTCTGTAAGGGCTTTTTCATGTTGCATAAGTCTGCAAAGGATTGAGGTTTTAATGTTCCAGGTTTTGTCGCTATCTGGTTTTATTTCAAGTAATCTGTCAAAAGCCTGCAGGGCAGCTTCGTCCTTGTTGAGCTGCAGGAGCACGAAACCTTTTTCATAGAGATAGGATGGGTTATCAGGTTCGATTTTAAGAGCATTTTCAATTGCTTTCTGGGAGTCCTTATACATCCTGTGCCTTAGAAAAACTGCGGCTTTCCCTGCCCATGCACCTGCATTATCCGGGTTTTTTGCAAGGATTTTTTCATAAGGTTTAAGGGCTTTATTCAGGCGGTCATATGCGGTATCTCCTTTCGGACCTATACCTGACCTGGCTTTCGTGCTTGTTTTGCCTTTTTTATCTGTCCTGTCTGCATTTCCTGTCTTGTCTGTCTTCCTTTTAGGGTTATTTTCCATAGTATCGGTCCGGTATTATTTTTTTTTGGAGCAATGATTTTCTAAATATAATTAATTACATCCCCACCCTCCCCTTGGTGGGCGCAAATTTCGGAGAAATCTTCTCTTAGACCCAGTTCTTTTATTAAAACTGATCCTGTTAACCTATTTTAAGTAGCAAGGTGCGGGATTTATTCAGCAGGATGGAAGAAGAATCGCTTTTGATATAGCGATTTGATCTCTTCATCCTTTTCGATTGAATGGTCATATTTTAAGGACGATATTTGTCTATGAGATCACCATTTTTCTACGAGATTATCCTTGTCTATGAGATTATCATTTGTCTATGAGATCATTATATAAAATTACTCGTGGGACGACTCAGTTCCAAAATCCATTGATAAAAGTAAGTGTAACACCATTACATAAAATTTATAATTCTATACTTATGTAATGATGTTACGACGCAAACATGGTAACGATAAACCTTAACCTTAATAACTTTTCAGAGCTACCTATTCTTTCGGAAGTTTTTGGCAGTTTTGACAACAACTATGAATATACTGCAGAAGGAATTTTTCGTAGAAAGGCTCCTCCATTTTGTCCTAGATGTAACAGTCCCATGGTTCATAATGGTTACAACATATACACCAAAAAAGGGCTTGGAGACATCAAAATAGGAAGATACAAGTGTTCAAATTGTAACTGTACACCTGAAGAAAACCGTAGTTTCTGGGAGGGTCTTAAGTCTGTTCTTTTTGATTCGCTTGACGATTTCTTCAAACTACTCAGATCTCACAATGTTTCACATGAAGGAATTTCTGCCGTTATGGATTTTATATATCCAAGATCAAAAAGCACTATTCTCAGAGAATTCAGCAAGAATATGGAGCAAGAGAAGGTTTCACATGACGAAAATGTGCTTGTAGTGTGCTATGACGAACAGCATCCAAAGAAAGGACGTTGTTAAAAATATCGTTTAACCTTATTTGATCCAAAAACTCAAAGACCATTAGCAGATGAGCTTTTTGACGATAAAAGTTCGGAAACAATCAAAAACTTTCTCAAAAAGCATTTGGATACATCAGAACCTGTGTTTATAGTTACGGATTTTGACAAAAGATATCCTGAGATTCTAAGTGAAGTTTTTGGGGACAAGTTAGTACATCAATATTGTTTGATGCACTTAAACAAGCTTGTAGTTCACGATTTTCCTAGAAAAACAACTATTGAACAGGAACTATTGAAATACAGAATTTTAAATATTTTGTAACTATTCAGATAGCCTTTCAAAGGCTACAATTTTTTCTCGTTTCGAGGAAAAATTGCATATAAATTGAATCCTATTTGTTTCGTTATTATGCTTACACGTGAAGAGATTTTTGTTATCTATGAAGCTGGTCCTGAAGCTGTAATTTCTGTA
>MDTP02000101.1 GCA_001714685.2 Methanosarcina sp. Ant1
AACACCTGTTTTAAAATCGAATGAGATTTTTCAGAAATCGTATCCAATACCATAGTTAGCAACAAGAGACTTCGATTTGATTGGATATCTTGAGCATGGTTCAATTAAGGGACATAAACACTTGACGAAAATCGGTGTTTAACTTATGCCCACACCGGTTTTAAGTCCGCTTGAGCGAGCAAAGCGAACGAAACGGACATCGTGCTCCCGAAGCGAAACTCGGGGAGCGAAACTTGGGGAGCGAAACGGACACCGTGCTGCCGAAGCGGAACTCGGCTGGCGCAACTCGGCAGGCGCAACTATGCTCTCTCAGCTTCAACTTTCACATCCACTCGTAATTCATCAAAACTTCGGGGTTAAGGCTTTGCATCAAACTGTTTTCCACGTATCCGAAAAAGAGGCAGCCTTTACAATTTCGCACGATTTCTCTTCTTTGCTCTTCCGAGTTTTTCCAGACACTCTCAAAACCGTCCCACATCACATTTCCGAGGGGTTCGTTCTGCACGCGGCATGTTTCCAGAGTGCCGTCATGGGTTATATTCATAATAATCCCGGTGGCTCTGCATTTGTAGTCCATTTCTCCGTTTTTGACCATTCTGAGGTAGGTTTTGGAATTAATGATTGGATAACCCTGCTCCTTAAGCTCGATTATACGGTCAACTGTGTTATGGAACTTTTCGATATCACGGATTCCAATCTCGTTCCAGACCTCCTCACTGATTCCAGGGAATTTGTGGACAGGCTCAAAAGAGACTTTGACTTCCAATTCTTTTGCTAGCAAAATAAGGGTCTCAATATCATCCAGGTTTTTCCCTGTAAGTACGCAATTCATGAGAATAGGGTTTTTCCGGTTTTGGAATATTCTTACTTCAATGGCTTTTTTCAAGCCTTTAAGCAGGGTTTCAAAATCCATCTGCCGAATTTCTTTATAACTCTTTATCCCGTCCACGGAAACCGAAAGGTAATCCACGTCCCCAAGCTCTTCAACTCTTTCGTAGAGCAGCTTTCCATTTGTGACCATTGAAGTTATCATGCCGAGTTCTTTGGCATGAGCCATTATCTGGGGCAGATCTTTTCGGAGAAGGGGTTCTACAGTCCATGCATTATAGACCCCAATCCCGAATTCCTTTGCGTCATCCAAGAGCTTGAAAATCTCTTCCTTTGTTGGTTCTTCTCCTACTTTCTTCCAGTAATCGCAAAAACTACAGCTCATATTGCAGCGCGCATTTACAGCGTGGGAAAGGACAAAAGGACGTTTTTGGACTCTGATCTGCCAGAGTGCCTTTGAGGTGAGAATCGGGTCAAATCGGGACATAAGAATCGCTTGTATATTTTAGTAAAAAGACTTTACATTATAAACAAATTCATTCTATTTATGAGTTTTTTACTATATCTTTTTTGGGTCGTGGGTGTGAATTATTGAAAACCGTAAGCACAAGAATCTCTCTACATTTCCCTAAAATGCAGGGGAAGTGCTCGCTTTTTCGGAATTGATCAATAATTCGTGTACACGACCCTTTTTTGCATTCTAAAATTACGTTATAGACACGACTCTAAAAATTCATAAAATAGATTCTGAAAGAATATAATCATAATCATAATAATAATAATAATAATACAAATAATAAAAGTGGATTTAAAAGGGAAAACTGCCAGTCTCAATGCTGTGGCTTTAAACGAATTCGTAAAGCCTGAAATCTAAAAAAAGACGCTCGCCTGGAGAGGCGAGCTGTAGATATAGTTATATTTATATATTTATCCGAAGAGGGCGCCGAGACCGGCCATTCCATCTTCTTCAGAGGTGTCTTCTTCTTCTTCCTCTTCTTCAACAGGAGCTGCTGCGGCTGCAGGGGCTGCGGCTGCTGGAGCTGCGGCTGCTGGAGCTGCAAATGCGGCCTTTGAAATTGCTTCTTCGATGTCTACACCGTCAAGGGCTGCGACAAGGGCCTTTGCCCTGGATTCGTTCACTTCGATACCTGCTGCCTTGAGAACGGCAGTGATTGCTTCTTCGGTAATTGCTTTACCAGAATTGTGCAATAAGAGAGCTGCGTATATGTATTCCATTGTTGATCACCTAAATTTCAATAGCGTAATTAGTGTAAATTTATTTATCCGAAAAGGGCACCGAGACCAGCCATTCCATCTTCTTCGGCATGGTCCTCTTCTTCCTCTTCTACTTTTTCTTCCTTCACTTCTTCTTTTTTCTCGGTTGTTGTGGCTGCTGCGGCTGCGCTTGCTGCGGCTCCGAGAACTTTCCTCAGGTCATCATCTACTGCGTTTGCATCCTTATCTGCGGCTTTGGAAGCAACTGATGTCATCTGGACATAGGCTTTTGCCAGCAGGACATCCATAACTCCTGAATCAAACACAACAGCATTGACACCAAGGTTCTTTGCTTCTGCAAAGGCTTTTGCCAGCAGGGTGCCGATTGTTGCACTTGTCGGATATGCAGTGTTGACAGAGAGATTGAAAGCGTTCTGAGTTGCTCTGATAATATCAGAGAAGTACTGATTTTCATCAATCGCAAGGAGTTCAGGCTCGTAAATTGTCCCTTCGTCATAGGCGGCTCTCATGTCCAGCCCTATAATAAGAGGGTATATCTCCAGTTTTGAGAGCATGGTTGCGAGTTTCCGCGGAACTGCCTCACCTGCTTTACAGACAACCTTGGTTTCCTTTATCGCAACTTTTCCAGCTTCAATTGAGGCGGGAATCCCTGCGCTCTGGAGGTCGCCCAGAATAGGGCCAGGAGGGAAACTGGTGGGCCCTTTTTGAACAATAATGTCCACAGGAGCTATTGCGCCTCCTTTGATAGGAGACGGAGACTTTGTCTGTTCGAGCACTTTATAAAGCTTGAAAGGACTTTCGTTAGTAAATACAAGAGCAGTCTGTTTGTCAAGGTATTTGATCATCTCGGGAATGCTTTCTCCGAGTTGGTTTAAAGCCCGCTCTGTAAGGGTGTTCCTGGAGACTTTGAGCACCGCAACGTCTTTGAGGTCCCGGCGAATCTTCTGGATCTTGGTTGCAAGAATGCCTTCGATCCCTACCATCCCGAAGACCTTATGAGACCGAATGAGTTCCTTTATGTTTTCGATCTCATCCTTTTTCCACTGCGGGATGTGCTCGGTGTGATGCCTTTCTTCTGCCATTTACACCACCCTCTCTGATTTTCCCATTGTTGTCGTGACATAGACTGCTCTAAGGTTGTGCTTGCCCTTATCCAGGACACGCTCCAGTCTGGATACAACAGTCTCAATGTTCTCGGCAAGGTTGTCGGGACTCATATTTCTTCTCCCGACAGCCACATGGAAGGTAAGCCTGTCTTTTGACCTGAGTTTGACCGCATTCTGCTTGCTCTGGATCAATTCGCCTACATCCTTGTTAGCTAAGAGCGGAATAGGCATTTTACCTCTAGGTCCAAGAACAATACCAAGGTTCTTACCGATCATCGGCATGAACTGGGTTTCTGCGATAAAAAGGTCACATTCATTTGCAAGAGTCCTGGCTTTATTCTTATCAGCTGCCAGTTCTTCGAGCTCAACATCAGAAATAACATACGCAGCACCGGCAGCCTTTGCCTTCAGGCCTACATCACCTTTTGCAAAAACGCCGATCTTCAGTTCTTTTCCGAGCCCGTGCGGAAGAATAATTTCTTCATCGACTCTGTTCTTCGGTTGGTTCATGTCAAGGTTCTTTAAGTTAATCGCCAGATCCACGCTTTCAGAGAAGTTGCGTTTTGGCGATTCCTCAAGTACTTTCTTGACAGCTTCCAGTATACTCTTTTCTGCCATCTTGTTCCTCCCCGTAGTGTTTGAACTCCTTGTCCAAGCAGCCTTTTCGGCTTACTACGGTTGGTTTTAGGGCTTCCCTATGGATCCGGGTTCTGTTACTCTTAACAGTAAGCCGCTAATAACTCTTTTTGATTTACCAGTAGAACGGTATCCAAGGTCTTGAGCTATTAGTGGTATCCAATTTAAAACTATTGGTGTGTAATCAAACTCCGGATTTAATAATAAAGGGATTGGAAGGCTTACCATTTCTCGTCAGCAAGCAAATCATCGAACTTGCCTTGATCGAGTGCCTTCTGGCAGTCCTTGGCCTTGACTCCCTCTACGTTAACACCCATAGGGACACAGGTACCCATTACCTCTTTCATTGTTGATTTAAGATCATAAGAAAGCACATCTTCCTTTTTCATGCGGGCGATCTTTATGACCTGCGGGATCATGAGGTTTCCAACAACTTCACTTCCTGCGTTTCCCGACCCTTTCTGAATCCCTAACTCTTTCATGATCAGGGATGCAGTAGGAGGCGTGCCTACCTCGATCTCAACATTTTTCTTATCGTCAACAATTACTTTTATAGGGACCTGCATTCCATTATAGTCCCTAGTTTTTTCATTGATCTTCTCGACCACTTCTTTTATGTTTACCCCGAGTGGGCCAAGCGCTGGACCTAAAGGTGGTCCAGGACTCGCTTTTCCTCCCGGGACAAGTGCTTCAACAATACTAGTCATCTGAGTCTCACCGATTTTAATAAGTATAAAGTTTGCAGATCTCTTTTAATCCACTGAGTACTAGTGATTTATTTACTGATAAGCTGGAATTTTTCGGTATTTTCCCATGCGAAAACGGCTTTAATCAATTTCTTTTTTGAGTACCCGGACAGTATCGCCGCGAATCGTGATGGGGATTGGGACCACAGCATCGAACAGTTCCACAGTAATTTCCTCATGCCCTTCGTCAACTCTTTTAACCCGGGCTTTCTCCCCTTTGAAGGGTCCTGAAGTGACCTCAATTATAGCCCCTTCCTTGATACCGGTTACTATTGGTTTAGGTTTAAGGAAGTGCTCAATCTCAGCAACTGAAGAGCTCCCTTTCACAAGAGCCCGTGCATGGGGAATGGTCTGGATTGCCAGTTCAACGATTCCAGATTTAGGGGTCTCGACGAGGACATATCCTTTTAGCTCGTCAGGAGCCAGAATTGCCCTTATATCTAATTTCTCCTTTTTCGAAATTCTGGCAAGAGCCGTTGCAACCGATCTTTCCTGGTTTGCTGTGGTTTTGATTACAAATATCTGTGAATCCTCACTCATTTGGCCACCCACTGGGGCAACATTGTCAGCAATACATATATAATAAACCCTATTGCCCCTATAGCCAGAATACCGATACCTGCAACTTTAGCGATGGTCAAGAACTCTTCCCTGGACGGTTTTTTTGTAAGTTTCAGGACTCTCAGGTGTGCCCGAAGTGCCTGACCAATGCTTTCTACAGTTATTTTTGATTCAAACGGGGATTCTACCAATTAAATCACATCCAGGTTTTCTGTATTTATTTTATCTTATCTTGAGTTTTTCGCTTGCGGCTCTCCCTATATGTTTTCCAAATTTGCATTTTTGCATGCAAGATATTTGGACTTATCTTTCAGGAAGGACCGGGCGGTTTATATTATTAATTCCTATTATATGAAGATATCACTGGCAAAGATTCCGATACTTCAAAAAATTTTGATATTGTACTAGATACTCTTCAAACTCTGAATCATATCAGTCAACATTTTTCGTTTTTGATAAAGAGTTGTATCGGCATCATACGGCATTTGCCATAAAAATAGTTTTCGATTGGATTTATATCCTATTCCTTATTTTTGCATTAAATAGAGGAAAACAGTATTTTCTCTCCAACCGAATATTTTAATCTCATTTGCCGGCAGTGTGTCGATTTTTTTGTAAAATCACAAATCTCCAAAGAAGTTCTGGAACGGATATTACACATTGAGGGACCAAATCAATACAGTGTGCAAAGATTTGACTTCAATTTACAGCAAATTCGCGACACTGCCCATTTCTCTTTGGTTTAATCACTCTACAAAATCAATTCCATATTTAAATGTAATATTCTTGTCATTTCCATGACCGTAAATCTGGGCAGATGTTACCCCTGTAACCACGATCATAGTACGTACGGTCTGTTCGAGGTCAGGATCAATCTGGGCACCCCAGATCAGGCGGGCATTGCTGTCTATCCGGCTGTAAACTTCCTGAACCACAGACTCAGCTTCCGAAATTGTCATGTCAGGACCTCCAACCACGTTAACAAGGGCAGAGGTCGCACCTGAGATGTCTACATCAAGGAGTGGGCTGCGCAGAGCTTTCTGTACGGATTCGACAGCTTTGTTCTCGCCGTCCGCTTCTCCGAGCCCGATCATTGCAACGCCTCCGTTTTGCATAACAGTTCTGATATCCGCGAAATCGAGATTTACAAGCCCGGGTTTTGTTATCAGTTCGGTTATGCCCTTTACGGCTCTCATAAGAACCTCGTCTGAGACTTTGAAGGCAGCCTGAAGTGGAAGTCTTGGAACTACTTCAATTAACTTATCATTCGGGACCACTATCACCGTGTCTGCAACATCTCTGAGGCGTTCCAGGCCGGCTTCTGCATTGGTCCTTCGAACATGACCTTCCACACTGAATGGCAGGGTTACTACTGCGATCGTAAGGGCTCCTGCGTCCCTCGCGGCCTCAGCTACTATCGGTGCCGATCCTGTCCCGGTTCCTCCTCCAAGACCTGCAGTGATAAATACCATATCAGCGCCTTCGACAATCCTGTTAATCTCATCGATGCTCTCGATTGCAGCGTCTTCTCCTATCTGAGGGAGGCTGCCGGCTCCAAGTCCACGGGTTTTCTTTCTCCCGATAAGAATCTTTTTGCCGGAGCGTATATGAAGGAGGTGCTGGGCATCAGTATTTAAAGCAACAAGGTCCGCTCCCTGAATACCTTCGCCCATCATACGCTGAATGCTGTTTGAGCCGCCGCCTCCGCAACCTACCACTTTGATGGTTGTTTTAAGGCTTCTCAAAATCTCTTCAAGTTCGGCATCCGTGTCAGAATCCGAATTAGAGTAATCTGAGTCTGAATAGTCTCCCTGCCTGGAGCGTCCTTCCAGGGCAGATCGAGCAAGAGCTTCTTCCACAATGGATCTCATGCTACTGTTTTCCTCCATTTTATGGGGTAATATTTAACGGATAGTACTAAGAACATATTTATTTTCAAGAGGGAACATACGTATTTTAATCATCACATATACAGTTTCCAATTTAATAGTTTTCCTTTTCCAGTTTTAAATTAATACAGTACTAATTTAATATTTTATTAATGTTCCTCTGATTTCCTGCTTAACCTCAGGTTTTTGCCTCTCAGTCCTCTTTTGATCCGTTTTTTTTGTTTATACTTTTTTTAATTTATTTACATAAAATATTTATTTTTTATACTTTTTTTGACTCCTGTTCCTGTATTTTTACCTTTCCCTTTTTTTCTGAGTTTATATATCCGTATTCTTCTATATTAGATTCCGTTTCTATATTCTGTAGTTTCTTCCCTGAGAACTCGATCCTGTGGGTCTTTCCTGAGAACTCGACAGCAGTCATGCTTTTCCTCTGGACTCTCCTAGGACGACGCCTGTTGCAATTAGATGGGCAACCCTCAAGGGTTCAGGAATATTGCTTCTTATTGAAGTAAGTCGGATTATCTGATTCACATTTTCTAAGCTTATGCCTGCTTTCTGGATATATATAGGACTCTTCCCTTTTTCACCAGTTATCTTTTCTATTTTTCCAGCTCTTTTTATTATTGTCCAGCGGTATTCCCCGTCAGGAAAATATTTTAGGGCAGATTTGATTTTCTCAAAATCCGGCTGTGACCGCATGACCACAATTACAGGAATCCCGGTTTTCCTGTAAAGCTTCTCTATATCAACAACATTAAAACCTGCGTAAGTGATTCCGTCGAGCATAACCGCCCTTATCTGACCATGATGTTTGCTCTTTATTATCATTTTGCAGATTACATCGGTAGCATCAAGCCCGTCCTTTGTGACATCTGAACGAAGGACTCCGTCCATCCACTCCCCGCCCCTAAAAAGAGTCCCAATTATCATAACTTTTTTATTAAGAAGCGCAGAGTCATCTATAGCCAGAATTCGGATCTCGCGTTTAATATGAAAGTCTGAACTCACAGATGCTCTTTACGTACGAATCACAAAAATAGTTTGCCGATCCTTTAGCGATTTGCCGTTTTTAGCTGAATCTTGCCACAAAAACCATAATATTTATTAAAAAGAAGCCCCTTCAGGGGCTTCTTGCGGTTTGTCGGACATTTACACGAACATAGTCTGAGGAAGGTTTCCAACAGGCATCATTTTCTGCGTGTCCGCAGCTATAGACACCTTGCCTACTGCTTCAAGGAAATCTGTCATCTCAACAAGTTTTTTGTCTTTTCTGACTGCGAACATGCCTGCTTCGGTGGCAATTGCCTTAAGGTCTGCCCCGCTCATCCCTTCAGTTAGTTTTGCAAGCTTTTTAAAATCAATGTCTCCTGCGAGAGTCATCCTTTCGCAGTGAATCTCAAGAATTTTTCCTCTGGCTTCTACGCCTGGCATCGGAACATGGACAAGTCTGTCAAAACGGCCTGGCCTGAGAATTGCCGGGTCAAGAACATCCGGACGGTTTGTTGCTGCAACGATTCGGATATTTTTCCTTTTGTCAAAGCCATCCATCTCTGCAAGAAGCTGCATCAGTGTTCTCTGAACCTCACGATCTGCACCGGTAGTTTCATTTAAACGCCTTGCAGCAATTGAGTCAAGTTCATCGATGAAGATAATACTCGGGGCTTTCTTTCGAGCCATCTCGAAGATTTCCCTTACAAGTTTAGAACCATCTCCAATGTACTTCTGTACAAGTTCAGAGCCTACAACCCTGATAAAGGTTGCATTGGTCCTGTGAGCCACGGCTTTTGCAAGCAGGGTTTTGCCTGTCCCAGGAAGCCCATATAAAAGAACACCCTTGGGAGGTTCGATCCCTATGCGAGCAAAGCGTTCCGGGTCAATGAGGGGAAGTTCAACTGCTTCCTGAAGTTCCTGAATTTGCTCATCGAGACCGCCTATCTGGTCATAGTCCACTTCTACGCTTTCGAGAACTTCCATTGCAGCAACAAAAGGCTCTTCCGTCGAAGGAATAACCTCGGCAATGGCAAGTGTATGCTGGTTTAAAGCAACTTTTGCCCCAGGCAGCAGTTTTTTCTCATCGATATATTGTGAGACATTAACCAGGAACTGAGGTCCGTTGCTGCTCCGGACAATTATCCTATCGTTCTTAATCACATCAATGACAGTGCCGATAATGAGCGGAGAGGTTTTCATCCGATCGAGTTCAGACTGCAGCTTTCTTATTTCCCTTTCGTATTTGATCTTTTGATTTTCCAAATAACGTTTTTCGGATTCTATCTGGCTGCACTGCTCTTCCAGGAAACTGTTACGGCTTTCAAGTTGCCTCACTCGGTCCTGGACGCTTTCAGTTACTTCCCCCAGCTCTCCAGGCTCGATTCCGTCATACACAGATCCGGGCTTAACAAGGTGACTGCGCATGCTTTCATCCTTACTTTTGGTACTTTCAGTCATGGAGCTCCGAATAATATTTAAGTTCATACCGTATATAGCGTTTTCGAAGTGATCAAAATGCAGTGCGAAATATGTGGTGCAGAGATCCGCGAGAAACCTTTATGCATTACAATTGATAGCAGCGAACTCCAGGTCTGCCAAAAATGTGCTCCGTACGGTAAACCCGTTGATAAACGGACTCCCGTATCAAGGAAAGTCTCTCCGGTAGTTCGTACGGTAACACGAACTGAAAAGAGGCCAAAAAAGGATTTTTTTGACATTCTGAAAGATGAACTCCTGGACAACTATGTTCAGATTATCCGGGATGCCAGGGAAGCCAAAGGCTGGTCTCAGGAAGATCTGGCTGAGAATATCAAGGAAAAAGCATCTCTGATCAAAAAGATAGAACGCAGTGAAATCGTGCCCGAAGATTCCGTTCGAAAGAAATTGGAACACACTCTTAATATTAAACTTACGGAGCGTGTGGATGCCTCAGGGCAGGAAGTATCTCACTTAAAGAAAGATACAACCCTAGGAGATATCGTGACAATCAAGAGAAAGTAACTCTAAAGCGAAAATAGCTTAACTTCAGACTTTATTCGACAGCAATACTCAATTCCCGGCAGGTTATTCCTTTCGGGAAGAACAGAGGGTTCAATCCGAAGAGTTTTTCCTTTCATTTTTCTTCACCCTCTGCTTTTAACTCTATCTTCACCCTCTGCTTTTAACTCTATCTTCACCCTCTGCTTTTAACTCTATCTTCACCCTCTAATATTTACTCCAGCTCACTCTTTAATCTACCTTTCATTTTAGATCTTATTCCTTTTACCCGGTACTGCTCCAACTCTCCTCCATTAACCGTTAACTTTCTAAAACTACCTTTTTCAGATTTTTTTTGATTTTCGCTCCCAATACCTTTAAAGCTCGATTTCTATGTCATATACCTTTTCAGGATTATCCTTATGGATGGTCCAGAAAGGCTCTTCGCCATATATCTCCATTAGCTTTACAGTTCTTTTAGGAATTGTTTTCGGACCAAGTACTGCTCCTGGCCTATCAGGGTCGTCAATATAATCCGTCTCCATCATGAACCGTGTCCCTTCTTCAAGAGCCTGTTCAATTGCCCCTTTAACACAGATAACCCCAGGGAAGAGCCCCAGTTCTTCACAGACTCTTACAAGAGGAGGAGAGTAATGTTTAACTACCCTGTGCATTTTAATTCCTGTTCGTCTTGCCCTTTCAGCTATGTCCTGAAGTTCAGGTTCCCCTACGCTTTCTGTATGAAGTTGAACGGCACAGTCCTGTTCTTTCCCCAGGGAAAAAGCGTATTCCATAATCTCATTCGAAGCTGCCCAAACTTCTGCAGCCACAGGGTAATGAGGGCGTCCGGACTTTATCCCTACAGCAAGACCTTTTCCCACATACTCTGAAGCAATCTCAAGTCCTTTCTTCATGATTTCCATAGCTTCTTGCAGTTCCATGTACTCAGTAAGCTTTGAGATTTCCGCCGGATGGACTCCAAGCACGGGAAAAGCTCCAACACCTATCTCCTTTATTTTTGATGCGATTTCGACGGTTTCGTCAAAGACCATGAGATAATCCTCTGGTTTTTTGACAATTACCCCAAGAGACCAGCTGGGTTTGGTGACCAGAATTATATGAGTCCCTCCAGAGTTCTTAAAGTCCTTCACTGCTTCCAGTCCCCTGGCTCTAGGGTCGATATGCATATGGTTGTCGGTAATCGGAATTTTTGCAAGCATTCTTACTCCTCGAAGTTCATTGCGATTTCTGAATTGGATTGAGGTTCGGATTCGGTCGTCGGGAATTTCCGATTGATATTTTCGGGACAAAAGACATTGATTTGATTTTTTAGAAATGTGCGCAGGCGTTTATACCTGGACTCTTACTTCCTGTGGATACCTTTCAGCATAATACTAACTACCCAAAACTTGAAATATATAGCCTTACGTTGAGATGCGGGAAGATTCAATTGCTCTTACCGTATTTTTCGAAAAGTTCCCCTTTTTAGCTTTTCAATCGCTACGGTTCTTCGAACACGAACCTTAGGATCGGTGATAATATGACTAAAACCGCAGCAGTAATCAAAGGTGATGGGGTAGGCCCCGAATTAGTAGATGCGATGCTTAAAGTTGCAGAAGCCGCTGGCACCGATATAGAATTTGTGATGTGCGAGGCAGGAGCCGGCTGGTGGGAGAAAAACGGAGGCAATTCTCTTATTCCGAATGAGACATGGGAGATTCTTGATAGCTCAGATGCATGTTTTAAAGGCCCGACAACTACTCCCGGCGGGATCGGTTCCCCGAGAAGTGTAGCTGTATCTATCAGGAGGAAATATGACCTCTATGCAAATGTCAGGCCAATCAAGACCTTCCCCAACTCAAATCCACCTCTCGGAGATGTGGAAATGGTATGTGTGCGTGAGGGCACTGAAGGGCTCTATATCGGAGAAGAAATCCAGCTCACAGATGATGTCTCCATTGCAATCAGGAAGATTACACGCACTGCATCCCGAAAGATTGCCAACTATGCCTTTGAGGAAGCTCAGAGAAAAGGCTATGACACTGTTGTGCCCATCCATAAAAGCAATATCCTGAAACTGACATGTGGCTCTTTCTTAGAAGAGGTAGAAAAAGTTGGGCAGAATTATCCGGGAATCGAGATCTGGCCCTATCATATTGATAACATTGCCCAGCAGCTAATTAAGAACCCCCAGATATTCAACAAAAAAGTTCTCCTTTCCACAAACCTCTTTATGGATGTAATCAGTGAGGAATGCTCAGCCCTTGTAGGCAGTATTGGGCTTATCTATTCTGCAAACATTGGAGATTCTTTCGCAATGTTTGAACCTGCTCATGGCTCAGCTCCGAAATATGCAGGTCAGGATAAAGTAAACCCTGTAGCAACCGTGCTTGCAGGAGCCTGGATGCTGGATTACCTGGGTGAAAAAGAGAAATCCGAAGCTATATTTAAAGCTGCTGAGCGCGTAATTTCCGAAGGTAAGTATGTAACTTATGACCTTGGAGGCAACGCAAAACTCAGTCAGATGGCCGGCGAGATCGCAAAGTATACGGCAGAAATTCTTAAATAACAATAACTTAAGAAAGTAAGAGGCGTATCAAAGTTAAATTTTCCTTGTTAATTCGCTTTTTGCCTTTTACTTTCTTCACTTTTTTCTTCTTCAGACTCAGCTATTTTTCCCCAATTTTTCAATTTTCCTCTACCTGTATATGTCGGATTGCAAATTGGCTGATACAGGAAGTACTTTTCTACATATGCAAGAAGTTCTTCATCCGAAATGCAGGAAACCCTTTCCTCTTTGTCATAAAGTTTCTGGATTTCTTTCTGGATCTTCAGGAGTCTTCTGTCGTCTTTTTCGACTATAGCCTCAACGTCGAGGAGATCGTTTAAGGTTTCCTGAACCTTGTAGCGAATAACTTCCAGGCCTGAAGAGTCTCCTATAAGAAGGAATCGTGTCCCTCCTACCAACTCTGGAGAATAGGGTTCGTAATTGAAGGGATTTTTTAGAACGCCTGCGGCATGAATTCCAGACTCGTGAGCGAAAATATTTTTCCCGACAACCGCCTTATTTCTCGGGACCCTAAGTCCAAGTTCTTTTTCCATGAATCTAGCAAAGCGAGTAACCGGCTCAAGGTTATATCTCTCAAAGCCTTCCACTCTATCTACCAGGAAAAGCAGTATTTTTTCCATCTCGCTATTTCCTGCACGTTCTCCTATTCCCAGGAAAGTTACGCTTGTCCAGTTGGCTCCATGCCAGAAGCCTGCAATGGAACTTGCCGACCCGAATCCGTAATCGTCGTGTATATGGGTCTCTATATTTTTAACCCCTATATCCTTTTTAAGGTGCTGGACTATTTTCGGGATTCCATAAGGCTCATCAATATTCATGAAAGGCATTCCGTATCCGACAGTATCGCAGACTCTGATAATACATTCAGGGTCAATTTCCATAATCTTTTCAACCAGCGGGAATACGAAGCCGTAATTGTCTGCTCTTGTCATATCTTCCAGGTGTGCCCGTGTGCGAAGTCCGTGGTCCACTGCATACTGCAGGGCGTCTAAATATTTTTCTTCGGCTTCTTCCCTGCCTGAGAGCCTCATCTTAGAATAAATATGGGTATCCGATACAGACATCAGGATTCCGGTTTCTTTAATCCCGTCGACTTCCAAAATTTTATCTATATCTGCCCTTGAAGCCCTGGCCCAACCCGTGATCTCGGGACATTCGTACCCTATGTCGAACATGAGTTCCACAGCGTCTCTGTCCCTTTTATTGAATACAAAGGCCTCGAGTTTTTCAATCCCTATCTCGTGCAGGTACTCATAGATTTGAAGCTTGTGTTCTCTGCTCAGGACTATCCCCGGCATCTGGGAGCCGTCGCGGATAGTGCTGTCACTTATGAATACCTCATTTCCATAAGGCAGCTTTAGTTTGGGCAGATCTTCATACGATTCGTAAATTTTCATCGCTTTCCTCCTTTATTTCAGTTGGCAGAGCCCTGCATCGAGAGAGCGGGCTTTCACTGCAAGGATATTCCCATGAAAAAGATATTTTAATATATACAAGTCAGAAAATCAATTGTATTTGACCGAAGAACTTCAGCTTATTGTTTGAAAAACACTATTTTTGGAGGAGCACCTATCGCTTTTCTCCAAAAGGGGATCTTAGTTTATATGAAAATGATATTTATGATATGCTGTTATAGTTAAAATCTCTTTCTTTCAAAAAAAAAAATTATTTTTTGATTTATATATTTATTATGTTTTAATATATTGAGCCTGCAAGTGTAGTTGCTTCTATTTTCATCTCAAAAGAAATTTCCAGATATTTCTTGTAGAAATATATGCTGAAGGTCGATTAACAGTGGGGGTGAAATTTTTGTGTGGATACTTTTCCTTTTTATTTCACAGTTGCATGAAAGTTTACTTTCCTACCATGCCCTTCTTACTGATAATAAGGTATATCTACAACAAGTTATATTTATAATCGAGTTGATCTGAAAAATCTAATTCACAACAGTCTTCGTATATGCTTTATAAAAATTAGTACTTGAAAGAACAATATCTTCCGATTGTACTTACTATACCGCCTGTTTAATAAAACTGAGAATTATATTAGAATATGGTTAAATTAGATGTATTTGCTTTACTTTATCCCGAGGTAGAATATGTCCGAAATAGTAAGTGTTAGCGGTGGTCCAACAAAACCCGAAATCATTGCTGTGTCCCTTTCCAAACTCGGGCTGCGGGACGGAGATCGGTTTGCAGATGTAGGTTGCGGTACCGGATCAGTATCTATTGAGGCAGCTAAAATTGCCCGGAATCTGACTATCTACGCAATAGATGCCCGCAAGGAAGCACTGAGAGCCACCGAAACGAATTTTAAGAATTTCAATATCGCAAATTCCAAGCTTTTGGCTGGTGAAGCTGCGGATATCCTGGGTTCTGGAGATTTTATTGATTCTATTGACTGTGCTTTTGTCGGTGGGACAAAAAATATTAGTTCAGTACTTGAGATACTTGTCGAGAAAAAAGCTCGAAGCATTGTAGTGAACGCGGTCCGTATCGAGACAGTTGTCAAGACGATTGAAGTAATGAAAAAACTCGGGATTTTTGTTGAAGTAGTACATGTCTCAATCTCTAGAAGTACGCCGATTGCTGGAGAAACTATGTTCAAACCTGAAAATCCAGTGTATATAATTGTCGGAAAAAAACAAATTTGAAAAGTAAAATCAATTTAATTTAATCTAATTAATCTAATTTAATCTAATTTAATCTAATTTAATCTAATTTAACTTAATTTAATCTAATTTAACTTAATTTAATTTAACTTAATTTAACTTAATTTAATTTAACTTAATTTAATTTAATTTAATTATGCTTTGCATTTACCTTTGTAAATTTACGGAGCGATAACATGTTAATAGGAGTAGGACTTGGTCCCGGAGACCCTGAACTTCTGACCTTGAAAGCAGTGAATGTTTTGAAAAACAGCGATAAGGTATATGTGCCCGGCCGCCTGGCAAAAGACCTTGTGGCCCCTTATGCGGATGCCGAAATCCTTGAGTTTCCCATGATAAGAGATATCGAAGTCCTCAATGCTCTCTGGAAAGAAAATGCTGATAGAGTAGCAGAAGAGGCGAGAAAAGGAACCGTAGCTTTCGGACTTATAGGTGATCCTAACTTTTTCTCGACCTTTTCCCACCTCAAAAAAGTTATGCGCAAGCATTATCCGGATGTTGAGCTTTCAACAGTGCCAGGAATAAGTTCAATCACTTCCTTTGCTGCCAGAACCGATGTTGCAGTTGAAAGCTCTTTTGAGGTCAGTGACGGTTCTGAAATCGGGTACAAAATTCACCTGAAAGCCACACAGCCGAAAGCAATAGTCAAACAGCTCGAGGCTGAAGGATATAACGAATTTATCTTTGCAGAGAGGCTCTTTTCGGATAACGAACTTATAATCCGCAAGAAAGAAGAGATACCGGAAAAAGGGAATTATTTCAGTATCATTTATGGAAAGAAATGAAAGTTTCCTAAATAGGAATTTGCGGAATTAGTATAATAACTTTGGAAAAATAATACAGGAAAGCTAGGGAATGGTCAGATGGAACGAAAAGTCTATTTTGTAGGGGCAGGCCCAGGGAATCCCAAACTCATTACCGTACTCGGGCGTGAGATGCTTGAAAAAGCTGATCTTGTAATGTATGCAGGTTCTCTGGTAAATCCCGAGGTCCTTAATTACACACAGGGAGAGACAGTGGACAGCTATGGTTTAACTCTCGAGGAGACCACTAAAATAATCGCTAATGCAATAGATGCGGGAAAGTTCGTTGTTCGCCTCCACAGCGGTGATCCATCCCTTTACGGTTCTGTTATAGAGCAGATGGAAGAGCTTAGAAAGTACGATATTGAAGTCGAAAGAGTCGCGGGTGTCTCATCGGTTTTTGCAAGCGCAGCAGCTCTAGGTACCCAACTTACTCTTAACGGCGTTTCCGATACTCTCATCATTACCCGCCCTGCGGGAAAAACTCTGGAAAAAGACCTTATCCCCGAGCTTTCTGCTTACAACACAACAATGGCAATTTTCCTGGGCACTCAGAAGATTAAGGAAATCATGGAGAAAGTTCGCTGCCCGAAAGACACACCTGTAGCAGTGGTCTTCCACGCATCCTGGGAAGATGAGGAAGTTATAACGGGAACAGTAGAAGATATCGCAGATAAGGTGAAGGACGCAGGGATTAAGCGCTCGGCGATGATAATTATTGGTGGGGTTGTTGACCCTAAGAACTACAGGAGGTCCTACCTATACGGAGTAGCGCAGGAACCGTTGTAATTACCTTTGAAAGGAATAGGGAAGTTGCAGCAAGGATAGCTGAACATCTGAAAGCTGACCTGCTTCTCTATGAAAAGGGCATATTCGAAAAAGTTTTCAGAGACTACGGAGCAATAGTTGCGGTCTTTGCCACAGGCATTGTGGTAAGAGACATTGCTCCTCTTCTTGATAACAAGTGGTTGGATCCTGCCGTTATTGTGGTGGATTCAAGCCTGAATTTCGCAATCCCTCTACTCGGGGGACATCACGGGGCAAATGAAGTTGCTCGACAGATTTCGGAACTGGGAGCAATACCTGTGCTTACGACTGCTACGGAAGTTCACGGGAAGCCTTCGGTTGAAGGCATTGCAGACAGGTTAGGCTGCGAGATTTTCAATAAAGAATCCACTGTTGCTGTAAACTGTGCACTCCTTGATCAGGACATAGAAGTTCTTGAGATTAAGGGGCCTAAGATTATTATTGTGGAAGAGGATGTATCTGTGCTGGTAAGAAAGAGGCAGGATAGAACAGAAATAAAAGCCAGTAGCACAGGTAATAGCTAACTGAATGGCTAACTGAACCGACAATTAAACTGGCGGCAGCTACGTGAAAAATCAGTGGACAGACGATAACGGATGATCATCGGAATAGGAACTCGCAGGGGTATTACAAAAGAAGAGGTCATTGAAGCCGTGAAACAGGCACTCGATGAGTGCGGCCTGAATCTTGAAGAGATTACGGCTTTAGCCTCTGCGAAACTTAAGGAAAATGAACGAGGGCTGCTGGAGGCGGGAGAGATGCTGGGCATTCCGGTGGACTTTTTGCCGGATGATATGCTAAACAGTTACAATCCCCCTTCATCATCCCAGGCCTCACGCTTCGGATTAAAAGGAGTTGCAGAACCTGCAGCTCTTGCCCTTTCTGAAGAAAAACAATTGATTTGCAGGAAGAAAGTATATGGCAGAGTCACAATCGCAATCGCAAGATAAGGCAGCCGGAGGAAAACTCTACATCGTAGGGATTGGGCCGGGGTCTGTGGAACAGATGACGGTCAAAGCCAGGGATGTAATCCTTAGTGCCGATTATGTGCTAGGGAACGGTACTTACCTGGACCAGATAGAGAGTCTCCTCGGAACCCAGGAAGTAATCCGCAGTCACATGGGAAAAGAGGTAGACAGAGCAAGAAAAGCTGTGGAACTTGCAAAAATCGCAAATGTTGTCATGATCAGCGGCGGCGATACCAATGTCTATGGCATGGCAGGTATTGTGCTTGAGGTTGCTGAACACGAGGGCCTTGAAGTTGATATCGAAATTCTTCCAGGAGTTACTGCAATTTTAGCCGGGGCAAGTATGCTCGGAGCCCCTGTTGTAACGGATTTTGCAGTGGTCAGCCTGAGCGACCTCTTGACCCCCTGGGAAGTAATCGAAAAGAGGCTTAACCTTGCTGCGGAAGCTGATTTTGTAATGGCACTATACAATCCGAAGAGCCGCAAGAGACAGTCTAACTTTTCAAGAGCGATAGAAATTCTCCGTCAGTACAAAGCCGACTCCGTGCCTGTGGGACTTGTTAAGAACGCTCTGAGGGGAGAAGGCGAGGCCAGGGTCGTAACGACTCTCGGGAAAGTCATGGAATACGAAAACTGGGTAGATATGAGCACTACAATTATTATTGGAAATGGAGATTCCAGGATCTGGAATTCTCAAAAGAAGGACTTTATAATTACTCCCAGGGGGTATCATAAGAAATATGACTACTAAAAAGAGTTCTAATGAGAAGGCCGGAAACCTCGAAAACCTTGAGGAGCTTACCGAGCTTACAGTAGATATTGATCCCGAACTTATAAAAATCTGCAAGGATTCAGGGGCAAGAACTGAAGAAGCCAAAGCTATCTACATGAAGAGCCGCACAATGATCCAGGAGCTTATCGGGAACAAAACGCCTGAAGACCGTTTCCGTCAGCGTTGTGTTATTGCCACCGGGGACATCTCAGTAGCAGACCTAATGCGTTTTATGCATGACCCTATCCCTGCTGGTGTGGAAGCGATTAAAAAAGGTGCCCCAATTTTCGTAGATATCAACATGGTAAAAGCCGGAATTACAAAGGCAGGACACAAATCCGAACTTATCTGCGTACTCGATGAAGATCCAGATGCGGAAATAGCTAACAAGTACGGGATAACCCGCACATCAGCAGGTTTCCTGGCTGCCAGAGACAGGCTGGACGGAAGCATTATTGCAATAGGGAATGCACCTTCTGCTCTTATCATGGTTTGTAAACTTATCGAAAAAGGAGTAAGACCAGCACTGATTATAGGACTTCCAGTGGGTTTTGTAAACGCAGCCGAATCCAAGGAAATGGTCAGAAACCTGAAAATTCCTATCCCCTCCATAAGTTGTGTCGGAACAAGAGGTGGGACCCCTATGGCTGTTGCATGTGTGAACGAACTTGTGGCAATCGCAAGGGAAAGTGAAGAATAACACTCTCCCAATTTCTTGGTTTTATTTTTGACTTCATTTTTATTCTTCGGTCTAATTTTTCATCAACTGTCTTATTTTCTAAAGCTCTTTTTTATCCTGTAAAATCATATTATTCGCTCATTTTGGTTTTATATTTATGAAAACATAATCAAGATTTTTATACTATTACGTTGTTTTAGATATGATTGCAAAGTCTTGGCAGTATGTAGATTTTTCTCTTAAATCGTAAATCTTAAGAAGTAATTTGGTAGAAAATTCCACAGCGGGAGAATAAAATCACAAGTATTATGCAAAATTTTGACTTTGAATTTACAGCAAATTCGCAACACTGCCAAAGAGCATGTCTACGATAAAAAACAAATTATTTCGTAAAAAAAATATCCATATGTTAATTAAAATTTGAAACTCATAGGTGAATGAAAATGAGAAAAATATACACGATGTTATTTACCCTTATAGTCTTGCTTTCAATGACTATGAGCGCAGAAGCGCTAGGCTCTAAGACGATTGAAAGGCACAGTGGTGAATCTGCATATGCAGGTTGGACTGAGGTTAATGGTGATATAACTACCTCTAAATATTTGTCCGTAACTGAAACAAATGCTGGGACTGATGTTTATCTGGATATCTACACCTGGGGGCCAGATTATTGGTCCGGGGAATCGGGATATATGTTTACAAAGGATGACGTTTTCAGCATAGATAAAAAACTCAATTCTGCAAGTCTGTCTCAGGTTGACATTACTGTCAATGATTGGAATACAGGCGAACAAAAAACTTTGGCCGTCAAAGCTGACTGGACTGGCAAGGGCGATGTTTCAACTGGCTCCTATACCTCTAAATCAAAAAGCGGTAATTATGTCATGAGGACCAGTGACAGTTCGAGTTATAGAGAAGCCTCAGTTAAAGGCATTATAGACAACTTCGATATTGTAGGAGATTCTTACGCCAGTATGTCTAAGTTTAAGTCTGCATATATGAGTATGGAGAAATAAGCGCATTTAGTTGTTTTTAAAGGATTTAGAATGACCCGAAAATCTTACCTGCTGTATACAGGATCTTATACTCAATCAATTTAAATCAAGGGTTTGACTGATCCCTCTATTTTTTCCTTTTTGTTTTCCAGTATTTGAGCTTGTTTCAAAGCCACCATCAATCCCTTTGAACCAATATTTCATAGGAGATAAATCAAGATTAAGAGAGCTAAATGAAATACAGGTTTATAATCAAAACACAGAGATCCGGGGTTTTGAAACCAACTCATCAATAAATTAAAATAAGCCGCAAAACCTGAACTCTGAGACCTGAAAATATGCAATGATATGACTCTCCATGACCTTCTTAAGCGAGCGATTTCGTTCTTTATTCACTGGTTATCTTTAGGCTCGGCATCATATTGGCTTTTTGTCCCTTATCATTAGATTTTTGATAACAGATTTATTATGCATTGCAATTTATTTTGTAACTATTCAGCCTACTGAAAAAAGTTATAATTTAATATAAATGCTGCAACTCTCAGAATAATAGCGGC
>MDTP02000102.1 GCA_001714685.2 Methanosarcina sp. Ant1
ATATATTTGATGAAAATACCTCTAAAAATTGGAGGATTTTTATGAAGTGCAAAATTTTGCGCTGAAATCTTTACGATAGGTAACTATTAGCTACTTTTACGACTCTATCATTTTAAAATTAGAAATTAGATAGTATATTTTTCCGAAATTCAGGTGTACATATCGATCTTATAGGATAGTACTTTATCCCAAGGATTTACGCACTCGATGTATAAAATCAAATATAATAAACATCATGGTTTAAATTACATTTTAGACATTTAACGGTTTAATGCTATCATTTTTCAGTTCAAATACCAAGTCCAATCCCAATTGTGGAATCAAATCTAATTTTAAGACACGCTCTAAGGAACGAATAGAGACTGCCTATAGTGATTTTGTTAGTAAACTCGGTATGGAAGGCGAAGCATGTCAACAGAATTAGAATTTGCGACACGGCAGTGCTGTACCCTTGACCTTGAAATGTCGTATGGTAGATTTGCAGCAAAAAAGTTCACGACCATGATTGGGTCGTGTCCGTGAGTTACTGACAACCATGAACACAATAATCTCTCTGCATTTTCCATCGAATGCAGGAGTAGTACTCATTTTTTCAGAATTGATCAATGACTCGGACACGACCCATGATTGTGGAAAGTGAAAACAACATTGTACGGAAGCTTTCAAGGGAAGAAATACTTACGATATACAGGGAGTTTGACAACGATTTGTGCGGACAAATTGTACCAGAAAGAGGAAATAATGCGTAACTTACAAACCTTAATCCTGATGCGAGACATCTATAATCTTTCACAGATCCATGACTTCGAGTGGTTTGTGGAATCTATAGGTGCAAAGCTGGAAGATACCAAAGCTACGATCAGGCTACATTGTCCTTATCTTGACAAGAAAGCTGTTACAAGAGAAATGCTGGAATATCACATCCCTAACGACCTTGAAGCGGAATTGCTTGAAAACAACCCAGACGTGAACCTCAAGGAAATTCACCGGGTATGTGAAGAAGATAATTACTTCCAAATAGCTTATGAGTGGCTTTTAATCGAATGTTCATACTATGGCTTCGAAGATCCTCTGAAGATTGAGTTGCAGGATGACCCGAGGATTGACTTCGGCACACCGGAAGAGAGGCAACTCTACGCCGATGCTCACACAGTATCCACCATGAAATAACTTAAGGAATGACAAGAATATAATTTCAAGTATTTCAGTTACAGATATTGTCTTTGATGATTATTTGGGAAAATGGAATTATAGAGCTATCCCAAAGTGAAAACTTGAAGTTATTTTCGATCTATTCCTAAGTACATTTTTTCACGGTACTTAAATATTTTAATAAGCTACTCCAGTGATTTTGTTCCAAAATAATATGCGTTACTTAAGTTATTTCGCAACAAGCCCTAAATGAAACTTCCTTAGTGCTATGCTATTATATTATGAAATTATCTACGGGTGCTACAGTATCTAATAAAAGTTAACCTGCCATTCTTAGGTTTCGATGATTGTAAACAGTTTTAGAAAAGGAGAGTTAGAGGGCGGGGAGAACGGACCCGCCCACAAGTTCAAATCGATTAACTTTTTTACTTCAAGTTTTCAAGTATAACACATGGAAACCGAGGAAGAATGGGAACAGAAAATAGAAGAATGGGAACAGAAAATCAGAACGGCCTTCTTTGAGTATGCACGGAATAACGAGCTTTCCGTTTTCAATACTTCTTATTATTTCGCAAGGCAAATATTACCAGATGAATCAATTGTCCTTAAGCACTGTATAGTAACGTGCTTGATAGAATCCGGGGGTATGCAGATAGTTGATGAAAAGTGGATCATTAAGGAATGAGTTTCCAATATCTTTTTTTACCGTATTCCCAATCTTAATATATGAAGCAAAGTGAAGATTTGACAGAGCGGATAGGTTTTGTAGTTTTAATAATTAGTCTTATTATAGCCTTGATAATTGTTTTGATAGTTGCAAAACAGTTTTTCTTTCCTACTTAGGAATAGCTCGAAAATAACTTCAAGTTTTCACTTTGGGATAGCTCTATAATTTCATTTTCCCAAATAATCATCAAAGACAATATCGGTAACTGAAATACTTGAAATTATATTCTTGTCATTCCTTAATACATATTTTGATCAAAGATAAATATTATGAAATTATTACCCAAATGTACGATCAAGCATAGTTTTGAGACAGCGTGATGGGGTCATACTTTAATATCAGAACCTTATCAGAGCAGATAATAGTTGCAATGATTAAAACAGACAGTCAATAAGTAGGGAGTGTTGATATGACTGAACGACAGGTTGAAAATGTGCTTATCGAAATTCCGAAAGGAAGCCGAAACAAATATGAGTACGATAAAGAAAAGAAAGTGATTAAATTCGACAGAATGCTTTTTTCTTCAATGGTATATCCCTGTGATTATGGATTTTTCCCTGACACTCTGGCACTTGATAGTGATCCTTTAGATGCCATGGTTTTAACATGGGAACCTACATTCCCGGGATGTGTAATAGATGTAAACCTTGTTGCATTGTTTGACATGGAAGATGATAAAGGAAGAGATCAAAAAATACTCTGTGTTCCAAAGAGTGATCCCCTCTGGAATTATATAGAGACAGTTGACCAGGTTCCGCCTCATTTATTAAAGGAAATTACTCACTTCTTCCAAACTTATAAGAATTTAGAGAACAAACGCGTGAACGTTATCGGTTGGAAAGGTCTCGAAACAGCAGTCACTATACTCCAGGAAGCCAAATCTCGATATATTGAACAAAAGAAATAATATAATCAGTGAATGTCATCGAGAAGTTATCACTCTGTTTTCATGGCTGGGGGTAGTTAAAAAATATACTGCCTGGAAGTATAATTTATTACTTTGGGAGTGGGGAGGGTCACGAATATCCAGTCCTGTGCAGCTCATCTCAAGTTCCTAACCACGCACATATACCTAGAAGTAATCTAAAAGACCAGGGCTATCGCTCGTGGCCAAATGGACCAAATATATCCCGGAAGGCTCGCAAGAAGTGAAAAAGAAGGTAGTTCTAATGCTATAGTATGCTGTGAAATGCTGAGCGGCATCTATTTTATTTGCTCCAGGCTTCTGGGATATGAATAAGGCTGGGTATTGTCGAAGACAATATGTAATTAATGGGTTAGATGAACCATCAATCCTCATGTATTGAGCCTTGCTACATTTGCGAAATAGCTTCCCCAGTTACTCTCCGTTCTAGGGCATCCGTGATCCTCTGGTATTCTGCACTCTATACAAAACGACTCGCCATATTTGATACACGTAAGAGCTAGTACCATGAAAACTTAATTGTGGATCATCAATTTGATCAAAATAATATCAGCTGATGGAAGTCACCAGAATAATATGTTCTATATTTGGGTTTTCACGACACTAGTGCTTCGATTCCAAAATATATGGTAAAATAAATTTCTGAAAACCACGGAAAACACGGAAACACGGAATTAAGAAACAAAGGGCACAATCCTTCCGCGGTTATAGCGTCCTGATTAGGTTTTTCCGTGCCCTCCTGTATTTTCAGTGCTTAATGAATCTCATGGTTTTAAACTAACTATTTGTGTTCATAACTGCAATTGGCTACCGAATTAGGCATCTATTTTGGAATCGATGTACTAGTAGCTGACTTAACTCCTTGCAACATTTACATTCCATTAACTCCCCTCAGACTCACTCACATTTGCATTCTTATCTATAAATCTTCTTGTTTGTAGTTTATTTTAATATTTTGACACTTATTATTCGATGAGATCGGTGACAGTTCCATCGGAGGATATATTGTAGTAATATATTGCGTAAATAACTGAATCAATAAATATTAGAAGACTGCAAGGCTTATCTATTATGCATGTGTATATTCGAGAATGTGTTAATTATATGGAAATAGGTATTAAAGGAAGTAAAGGAGGTTCAAAATATGGGAATATTGGAGAAAATTTTAGGTAAAGAAAAAACAGAAACCAAAAAGGAATCTAAAAAGGCTAATGATGATGCAACTAGAGAGAAAATGAGAACACCCGCGCCGGTAAAAACATCAGTCTTTGATAAAGTTAGATCACAAAAAGAACAGAGTGCAAAGAAGGCACCAAAAGTTAAAGCTGAACGTGCATCACAAAAAGCAGCTCAAAAATCAGCACAGAAAACAGCACAGAAAACAGTAAAGCGTAGATAATTTTTTTCCTTTCTATCTTTTTGGCTCTTCGCTACTTCATGTGGGTAGTTTGAAATCTAACTTTCCAATTTTTAGATAGATAGTATTAATAAAATATTGAGTGTTTCGATAGACTCTAGCATTTCTTTTTATTAATTGTGCAATACTGTTGATGGTCCATTTTATCCGATTGACATTTTAAAGTAACTAAATGTCAGCAGTTCCTTTAAAGTCCATTTTGACTCAGTAATTCCTGCTTCTCTTGCGGGTGTATTTTTGCACTCAACCCCTCTTTCATCTTTGTACCTTAATCCTCCATGCCTCTACAGAAGTTAAAATGCGTGCAATAGAGCTTCATTTGGTTTTCTAACCATTCTTTCACTTTTGAAAATCCTATCATTTTCCTCGAAACTCTGTTGTTATTCTGTCTAAAAGTCAGGTTTTGTCTTTAAAGTAAAGTTGTTGAGATCTCGTTTTGTTCAATGTCTTCTCCAAAGATGATTTTCTTCTCGACTTTCTCAAGTACCCCGTTTTTTCTTGTTTTGACTACCTATGCATACCTCAAATCATCAGAGGGAACTATTTTTGATTTCTTTGGTCTTCCTCTTTTCCCAGTTCTTGGAAACTCTCTCAAAACTCCAAATTGCTTCAAAAGAGCTTCTCTATAAAAGTTCAATTCATCTGTGACAAAAACTGGGATTTTGTCAGAAAGATGCTTATTAACTAACTCAACCAACTTATCTGCTACATACTGTTTTCTTGGACCTATTACAAAGTCAAGTATTAGCCTACAACCTGGTACAAAAGCTACCCACATCCATGGTCCATCATCTTCATAATCTTTCATTCTAGGAACTCTTTTTTTTGGATTATCACCCACAATTCGTCCATTTCTATCCTTGACACTTCCACGTTCTTCATCATATTGTCATTTACTTTATCGCATTGTTCAGCTGCACGAGCTAACCATCGTTTCACACTGGCAGATTGTACCTCTAAAACATCGGCAATGGCTTCAATGCTCATTCCTTTCATAGACATTTTTAAAGCTAAATCGATAGTGTGCTCATCTTTACGCAGATCATGATAAAAAGTATCTGTATGGTCGCAAAATGCTTTGCCGCAGTGATGGCAAAGATATCTTCTTGTTTTTTCTCCACGACTTATGTAAGTTCCATTTCCAATAACATTGCCTTGATCAGTAAGACCGTAGAGCTTGCAGTCTCTGTTCGGACAGGCAACGTTAATAAATTGTGGTTTTGGACCTCTTTCCCCCATAATATGAACATATAATCCCTAATATATAACACCAATCAAATACAAATTGACCATCACCTGTTGGTAGTCCACCAGTAGTCGATTGATATTATTCCAAAATAATCGAAATCCAGCTTCTGCTCTTTCTTTTCCCGCATTTTTGGCGCTGATAGGGGGTCAGCCTGCTTTGCGAGCACGTAAACGCAAGCAAAAGCCATTTTAGAGAGAACGTTATGAAAACATCAATCACGTATTATTGGACGACCAATGAAATGAAATGAAATGAAATATGAATTTATCTCTTTTCCTAAATTTTTTCATCTTCGAATTAGCGTGGATCAAATCTTTTCAGTGTAATGAATGCTTGCTTTTTCATGCACTGAAGTATGAGGAGGACCATTAGACCGGTGCTTTTTTGTAGCCATAGAATTTGGAGTTGAAAAAATCCGGCTTGTAGGATTTGATTTTGAAGATTCCTATATGAACCCGACCAAGAAAAAAAGTTGAAATGGATAAAGAAATTGAGAGATATTTCCACGTTTTAAAAGCGAAAGATTCCAATTTAAGGCAACTTAGCATTGTAAATTGACAAATCCTCGTATTTGTATCCAGTGACCGAATCGAAAAACTTATCCTACAGAATATTCGCCATTTATAAGGACATATTGCTTTGGAAGGAAAAAACCGAAGTTGTGGTGTTAAAAAATAAAAATAGTTCTATAACTTTTTCAATTGAATACAGGTTTTATAGGGTCTTAAATAGGATTTAGTGGGGAAATAAAGCTCACATATGCTATATAAATTACATTTTTTGCTTAAATAGTAGATTGCAGACTATATTTCCTGATTTATTGAGAGCTTTATAAGAATTCGGACTTGTAGATTAATGTAAAAGTAAGTGTGTTTTATTGAGAGAGTGTTTACTCAGTTTTTTAAAGACTATTAATAATAAGAAGAAGTTATTCTGGTACTTTTATATAATCTGTAATTATATTTTCATTCGTACTTTCTGGCAATTAAAATTAAATCTGTTCCTCTCCAACGAAAATAAGTAACCGGAATAATTCCTAAAATAGCTGCCATGAGAGTACAGGGTGGACGAAGAGTTTGGAGAATTACAAACTCAGTTCATCTTCTTCATGCAAAAAGAATATAGAAAAATAATAAAGCAAAACCACGGAGGCAAATATATGGGATTTAGTGGATTTGGATGGAATCGATGTAATTGGGGCTCTGGCGACCGCTGCTGGGGTCGTGGCGGCTGTGGCTGCCGAGACTGGTGTTAAGAAAATAACCGAGCCTAAGAACTATTGAGTATGAAATGAGTCTGAAATGAAACGGCATCATAATCATCTTTTCAAGGCTAGAAAGACATCCTGATAGCATAGAGGATATCCTGAATTGTTTCGCCTTGAATTGTCAACATGCCTAATATTGCGAATTGAACTAAAATTAAGAAATAAAGATAAAATGGGGGTAAAAACCTATGGGAAAACAAATATTTGGCAGAATAAAAAAGACTGTAGCTATTTTGCTGGCGGTCTTTTTTGTAGTATCATTGACAGCTGCAGCAGTGAGTGCATGTTCCTCTAATGGAAAAGTGATGACAACAGGGGCATCAGGACAAGGTTCCTGTGCAGAACAGGATAATATGATGGCATCAGGAGAAGGGACCTGTGCAGAAAAGGGTAATGTGATGGCATCAGGAGAAGGGACCTGTGCAGAAAAGGGTAATGTGATGGCATCAGGAGAAGGGACCTGTAAGCAAAAAGGGACTTATGCGGAACAAGGTAACATCGAGGCATCGGGACAAAGTTTCTATGCGAAATCGATAAAAAGTTCCTATGCGAAATCGATGAAAACTTCCTATTCAGAACAGAGTAACGTGAAGGCATCAGAAAAAGAAAGCACGACTGCATCGGAAAATGTGAAGGGATCTGTGAAAAGTGATTGTTAATGGAGATCCATAGAAACAACACGACAATTACGACTATAACAGCAGCTACCAATACTTTAACGGCAAGAACTGTCTATAAAATTGAAAAAAATAAGCGGTTTAGATTGAAAACAATATAATTTAACTATCTGGTCGTGTCCACGAGTTACTGATAACAAGAATTTCTCCGAATTTACTCAAATGCAGGGTATGTACTCGTTTTTTCGGAATAGATCAACAACTCATGGACACGACCTATTATGGTTTCCTTTACTTGTGCTCATGGTAATAGCCATTGTACTCTGCTTTGTATGCGGCACTGTGCCCTTGCTTGTATCCGTTATTGAATCCGTCAGCATATCCTAGATCGAACGCAACGCCGCTCTTGGGTGCCAAGCTGCTTTTCCCGCTGCTTCCACTTTTATTACCTAACCCGTTTTGACAGTCATTATATCCATTTTTCGTTCCAGCATTGTATCCGGCGCTGGATCCAATACGGAATCCTTCATTATACCCATTAATGTAATCTTTTTTGTCGAGTGGTATGAACTTGCTTATGTCCGTATTTGCGCTTACTGCCATAGATGTAATTGACATTATAACGAGGAATGACAAGAGACTAACCAGTGTCTTTCCTGTTCTAAGAACTGTTTGATTCCCCATTTATCGACCCCCAGAGTTTTGCTCGATTTGATACTATTTTGAGATTGTTGTTTTTTTCAATACGTCCATATGCGAATTCAGGTAGTGGGTGAAGGTTATTGAAAACAGAAAGCATAAGAATCTCTATATCTTCTTCAAATCGGGTTGTACTCACTTTTTTGGAATTGGTCAATAATTCACGTACACTACCTGATTTTGAATTATTGCTTGAATTCTGAGGGTTTCTACAGGGTCACAATCTTTACTTTTTTTGTACTTCACATAATTGTTTTTCGATTTCTGCTTTCATAGCATTCAAGCAGTCAACGCAAGTGCAGTCCTGAATCAAATCTGTCATGCCGAGACAGCTATCAAGTTCGTCCAGAATATGACAACCACATTTTGCTTTACTAAATCCTGAATCCATATGAGTTACCATATTTACACCCTATCTGCTTACTGTATTGTATTTTTCAGCCACACGAAGTAGGGAAACAATGTGTCCGCAAAATCTTCTTTTGGTTGATAGAATTGAAGAAATGGGTTCCCCATGACACATCTTCAACAATATCAATGCCAGATCTTCTCAGGTTCGTTCCAATCCACATTTCTCCGACTTTGGAGAATATAAAGACAAAAAAATTCATCGTCTTTAGAGTGTTAGACTCATGATTTGTCAGAAATCTTTTGCGGCCTTGAAATCTCAGTCCTATCATTATATAAAATAGTACTCATATAAATAATACGATGATCCTCTTTGAGTTAGTTACTATTATTCCATTAGTCATCGGTTAATGAGTTTAATGCACAACTTTGAAGATCATATAAGTCATTTCCCAACTTGAATGGTAGACATTTAACATAAAAAATAACATTTTCTGGCGTTTCATCTTAACCGAACACAAATGAAGTTCCTTCATCTCTTAAAACTCACACAGAGCCTCTACAATTGATTGAAATAAGCTTTCTTATTCTATTTATCCCCAGAAAGCTCTTCGCAGGATATAATATGCTCCAGCAACCTTGATTCCCCAAATCAGCATCAGCTAAGGAAACTTAATCTGCCCTCGTGCCTATTCCAAAAAGAAACGCCTGATATATTTATCCTGAATCTGGATTTGAAGCCCGCTAAGAGCGTGTAACAGGTTTCTAGGATGTGAAAAACGCCTACTCTTTTGGCTTAATCTTCGGGATATGCAGACTCAAAAAATATACTGGGAAATTTACTTAAAACCGTAAGCACAAAAATCTCTCTACATTTCCTCAAATATAGGGATTATACGTATCCTCTTCTAATTAAGTGGAAATCTCTTCACTTTCAATTCAATGCACTTCTTTCTCTGATTAGTTGAGCCAGAGAGGCATCTCAAATTTATTGCTCACTCTATCAGATATGTAATCATATGCACTTACACCCAATTTTTTTGCCGTCTGAACAATTGTCATAAATGTGTCGTTTGCTTTTGTCCCTTTATCTGTCACTGTTTGAAGGCTGACGTCTCTTTCCTTACTTTTGCTCTTGCTGCTAACTCTGCCGCATTGTTATGTAAAGGAATCTCTGGTATTGTCAATACCATCAGCAGACTTTCCTTTTTCTTTTTGGTCTTAATGATTCTTTCATCAAGTTGATCATACCAAGTTTTGGTCGAAAACAACTCTTCAAATTCAGCTTCTAACAGCTCCGCTATTTCTGCATTAGGTTTTATTCTAAACTCACAGAGTTTTGCGTAATAATCCCAATAACGGTCCAGAAAAGCTTTCAGTTTTTCCTTATATTAAGGCACTATTGGTCGTAGCTTCTTGTAGTTCCTTCCATCATGGATCAGCAATGGGCGTGTTGGAGTGTAAGCTTGCTGAATTGAGGCGCATCATCGCTTAGAAAAGTAGCAACCACAGGTATGTTTGTCATCCGATGATATGCTGCAATCGCATAGGCTTCAAAAACTCTTGTCTTAGTGCTTTTATATCCATTCGGCGAAAAGACGTAATCCATTTTTAGATGCATTTCCTTGTTAGTGCATGTTTCGCCTTCGAAAGAAGAGAGTTTTTCCATCCAGAACCGGGAAACATTGAACATTTCCATCAGTTTAAATGCTTCTTCATTAAAGCAGTATATTTTTTCATTTCCACAGAGAAGTATGTCCAAAATTGTTTCACGATTCTTATGGGGAACTGTGAAATAAGCAGCGTAGTAAGGATTGCAAATGATCTGAGTATACCTGTTATTTCTGTTTACTCTTGCACTTGTATCATCTATCTGCTGGTAAGTTGTGGAATTTAGACCTGATTGAAATATCTTAGATTTCTCTTCATGGAAGAGATCGTTATCCTCAGTTAGAATTCGGGAAATTGTCGCCTTGGATATCCAGAAACCCCTATTTTCCAGAAGCTCATGGATTTTGGGTTCTGAAACATTGGCAATATGGTAAAGTGTTAGTATATGAGTCCGGATTCCGGGTCCAAATTCACCTTTGACAACATCCGGCAATTTACCGGAGTACGTCTTACCTTCGGAAGGAGAATAAAAAACCTCTCTCCTGTAGTTGGTATTCCAAGGTTCCACAATGATGTCTCTAATTGTCACGTAACAATAACCTTTAAAAAGTGCATCGTTAGGTAGAATAGATTTATCAACGCTGCAGGTTTCAGTATGGTGGATCTCAATTTTATCCTTTCTTGAACTTGATTCCCTGGTTTTTAGAGGATTCCGTTGTCTTCTCTCATTTTCAGAGGAGATATCATCATTCCTTTTGGAACCACGAATCTTAGGTTTTGTTTGTTCACCTTTGAGTAAGTTGATTTCATCTCGAAGCTTCTGGTTCTCTACTTTTAGGGCGTTTAGCTCTTCGCTCAGTATTTCAATGATTCCCATCCAAATCAGATAGTCCAATGAAATTCATTTCCAGAGATCCTCCCTAAACTGAGAGTTCACAGGGTCCACTTCCAGTAGACCCTCCGGATAGGGTTCAAAAAAGGTCTGGTGCATAAGGTATTGATCCTCAAAGCGCACGACCCATGATCTGATTGTATTTATTGCAGGGCAAAGAGAGGTTTTTCCTTCCCTGTATTTTTGAATCCAGTCAAAAAAAAGGGCTTTTTCCCCGTTTGAAAGATTCTCGGAAAAATGCCCGAGGGCGTGCATTAACACGTTAATACTCGAAGTGTATCTTGGAGGTTTGGTGAAGGCACGGTAAAGATGCCCTTCGTAATCGGAAATCTGCTCCTTAAAGGGTTTGTTTTCTTTATTTGCAACAATTGCTCCCAGTTTTCGGAGTTCTGCCTGGCTATAAGCCATGAGAAGATACTTATTTTCAGTATGAAACCTGACAAGGTCCTTTATGCTACCTTCCGATTTTACCTTCCGAAAAGCGGCAAGTAAAAAGAGCTTTGTAAGAAAATGCTCTTTTATACGGGCGTTTCTGAGCCTCCCTTCATCTTCAATTGGAAGCAAAGGATACCTTTTCAGAACTTCACCCCCAAAATATCCTGACGTTTTCTCAATTGCTCCTGATTTGCTGACAGAAGGATAAACTTTTACATCCTTCAACCCACAAGAAGGAGACCTGAATTTCAGAATAAAACCGTCAACTTCTCCTACTGAATCAAGAAAATTAGTACAAAAAGCCTTCATGTCTTCAGTTACATCCTTACCACTTGAGGGTTGGATAAGCCTGTGTTCTCCGTTTTCAAGAACTATTCTCACTGAACTTCTTGGAATACCAAGCCCTATCTCCACTTCCGCACAAACCGGAAGGAAATCAACGTAGTCCTTAAGCTTTGCCACGATTGGACTGCTTATCATATCCCCGTTGTATCGGCAGTGATCAAACTCAATGCATTTACTAACCACAACTTTCGGCTTGACAAATTCTCTCATTTAAACCCCAAGTAAAAAAGGATTACTAGAATAAAGTACTTTCCAGAAAGAAAGGCTAATAACAGTCTTTTTGTAGAATAATAAGTTGGTAGATGATGACGTTTCAAAAACAGATTTTTCAACAATCGAAGCGTTTTGTCCGTTTTTCGGAAGAGATATATAAGAATGAACATAATTATAAGATGGTTTTTGGGGTCCATTAGGGGAACAGGCAGCGTTTTTAGGGTTAAGTCCTAACAACTCAAAGTCAGTCTCCGGATTCCGAAAAATATTACGGCCTTAAGATATAGGTGAGAATATGGTAGAAACCGAGTATGAACAGATACGTATGCCCCTTATCGGAGATGATGCACCCTCATTTACCGCAGTAACGACTCAGGGACAAATCAATTTTCCTGAAGATTACAAAGGAAAATGGGTAATCCTTTTCAGTCATCCTGCAGACTTCACACCCGTATGCACTACCGAATTCATGACCTTTGCCAGTATGCAGGAAGATTTCAGAAAAATGAACACAGAACTAATAGGACTTTCCATAGACAGCGTCTTCTCCCACATTGCCTGGCTTAAGAGAATTGAGGAGAAAATCGAATATAAGGGGATGAAAAATGTAGAGGTCAAGTTTCCGGTGATAGCTGACCTGAAGATGGATGTCGCAAAAAAATACGGCATGGTCCAGCCAAACGCCTCAACCACACAAGCCGTGAGAGCTGTATTTATTATAGATCCTGAAGCAAAAATCAGGGCAGTCCTCTACTATCCGCTTTCAGCCGGAAGAAATATGGAGGAAATCAAGAGGCTCTTGACCGCCCTGCAGAAAAATGATACAGAGAAAGTTGCAACCCCGGCAAACTGGCAGCCAGGAGACGACGTCATCATTCCACCTCCCAATACAATGGAAGCAGTAAAAGAAAGGCTTGGAAAAATAGAAGAAGGTAAACAATACCTTGACTGGTTTATATGCCTGAAAAAAGATAGCAAAAAATAATCTAAAAACTGAAACTTTTTTACTTTTTTAATTTTTAAAATCTAAAAAGAAGAAAAGGAGAATCGGAAAAGAAGTTTACTTCTTTCCGAGTTCTTTTGAGCGTTCGCTTGCCCTTATAACTGCGTTCATAAATGCAGCCCTTATTCCGGCTTCTTCAAGGGCATGAATGCCCTGAATCGTAGTCCCGGCGGGAGAAGTGACCATATCTTTGAGTTCCCCTGGATGCATCCCTGTTTCAAGCACCATTTTTGCAGCCCCAAGCACGGTCTGGGCTGCCAGTGTCAGGGCATTTTTCCTATCCATCCCCTCAAAAACAGCACCATCAGCCATTGCCTCAATCACGGGAAAAATGAATGCAGGTCCACTCCCTGAAAGGCCTGTAACGGCATCCATGAGAGACTCAGGCACCTGGACCGCTGTACCAACTGCAGAGAAGATTGCAAGGGCAACTTTCAGGTCTTCGGGTGTGGCATTCCTGCCAGGAGAGATCCCTGAAGCAGCTTCCGAAACTGTGGCTGCGATATTAGGCATTACGCGTACAACCCTGGTGCCTTCGAGGAGGGCATCTTCATAGGTAGAGAGAGACACCCCTGCAGCAATCGATATCAAAAGTTTTTCCGAAGTGATATCATTCTTCAGATTTGCGAGCACTGAACCCAGAGTCTGGGGTTTCACCGCAAGGATAAGAATATCCGATTCACGGACAATAACAGCATTGTCAGTTGATATCCGGATTCCCAGCTTTGCTTTCAGCTCTTCCAGAAAAGGCTCGTATACATCGCTTGCACCAATATTTTCAGGTTTTACAATTCCGGCTTTAATAATGCCCTGCATTAGAGCAGATCCCATCTTCCCTGCTCCGATGAATCCTATATTTTGGTTTTCCATTTATGATGTCTCCTAATTTTCAAAGATAAGTGTGATATAAATAGGCACTTGCCTCAAAGCTTGCCTGTAATTAATTGCCTAATAATTTCGAAGAACTTAACAGGATCAGGAACAGATTCTAGAGAATAAGAAACTATTTTAACTCTTCAGGAATCTCGATAGATTTAATTTAATTCTTTCAGTATACCGATATTTTCCTTTTTTATGACATTATCGTAGTTCTTATATCCCAGAATACCCTCAATTTCGTTTGTATGGGCCCCTTTTATTTTTAGAAGCTCTTCAGAGGTGTAGTCTGTAATTCCCTTTGCAAAGACCCTGCCCTCACATTCGAGCTTTACTACATCTCCTCTATCAAAACTTCCCTCGACCCCTACAATACCTGCAGGGAGGAGACTGTTTTTCCCGATAACTGCGGCCTTTGCCCCTGCATCCACCCGGACAGTACCTGAAGCCCTTGCAAGAATGATCCAGCGGGCGCGATTTTTCTGGATATGCCTTTCAGCCAGGAAAAGAGTTCCGACCTCTTCACCGGAAAGAATCTTCAGGACCACATTTTCGATTTCGCTATTTGCAATCAACACATAGCTACCTGCCATGCTGCAAATCTTTGCAGCTTTAATCTTGGTCCTCATTCCACCTACACCCTTGAAGCTTGTGGGGTCACCCCCATAACTCTCTATTTCAGGTGTGATCCTTTCCACAAGGGACAGCAGTCTTGCATCGCTATGCGTCTTCGGGTTCCGGTCAAAAAGACCATCGATATCCGAAAGAATGATAAGGAGATCGGCATCGATTTTGCTTGCAACCATCGCAGAAAGTTTGTCATTGTCTCCGAAGATCGCTTCAATTTCATTTGTGCAGGTACAGTCGTTTTCGTTGATTATCGGAACAACCCCATACTCCAGAAGAGTAGAAATGCTGTTCCTAAGGTTCAGGTAAGATACTCGATCCGAATAGAATTCATAGGTAAGAAGGATCTGAGCGACTTTCATACCGTACTTTGAAAAAGCTTCACTCCAGTACTGCATCAGGATGCTCTGTCCCACAGCTGCAGCTGCCTGTCTGATAGGGATTTCACGGGGTTTTGGGGCAATACCCAGTTCATTGAGGCCCACGCCTATTGCTCCCGAACTTACCAGAATCACTTCTTTCCCATGCTTTCGAAGCTCGGAGACCTGGGAAGCAATGCTTTCCATAAAACCTGGATCAATGCTGCAGTTTTCTTTCGTATCGTCGCAACCCTTTTTTGTAATCGATGAAGTGCCGATTTTGATGACGATTTTATTAACATCATTGAGAAATTGTTTTCTATCTGTCAATCACAAGGCCTCGTAAGGTATTTTGGAAGTGCGGCTAAAACAATTCGTAACCGCGATCCGAGTTTCCATCGCGTGCACTCAATTTGCGCTGGTATTTCAATTAAGGTATATAAATATATTATAAATATTAACGGATGTTTCAATTCACATCTTCAAACTTAAGGTTGAGTTTCCTGTGAGTATAGGGTTTTGCCTCATCTCCTGCATAGTCCGCAACAACCTGTCCTTTTCCCATAAGGATGTACTTATAGATCAGCAATCCTTCCATCCCCACAGGCCCGCGGGAATGGATCTTATTTGTGCTGATTCCGACTTCAGCACCTTTCCCATAGCGATAGCCGTCAGCAAAACGGGTTGAGGCATTTACCATGACACTCGAAGAGTCAACAAGCCCTATGAACTCTTTTCTGCTTGAGGCGTTTTCAGTTATTATTCCATCTGTGTGATGGGAACCGAAAGTGTTTATGTGGCCAATGGCTTCTTTTATGGTATCAACGAGCTTTATCGAAAGGATAAGATCATTGTACTCAAGGCTCCAGTCCTCCTCACTAGCCTTTGCAAGAGGAGAAAGTCCTCTTTTTGTAAGCAGAGCATAGCTGTCCTCATCACAGCGCAGCTCAACCTTTGCCCCGATATACATTTCTGCCATCTTTGGCAGGAAAGCATCTGCAATCCTGCGGTTTACAAGGAGAGTCTCGATGGCGTTGCATACGGCAGGATACTGCACTTTGGCATCGAAACAGACCTTCCAGGCTGTATCGAGATCTGCATACTCATCTATATAGATATGGCAAATTCCGCTGGTGTGTCCAAGTACAGGGATTTTCGTATTGTCCTGGATAAACTTGACAAACTCATTTGAACCCCTTGGGATAAGGAGGTCTATATAGGCATCAAGACTTAATAGATCCATTACCTCTTCTCTTGTTTCCATAAGTTGAAAAGCGCCTTCTGGCATGCCTTCGGTGGATTCTATGGCTTTTACAAGAATCTCGAAAATAGTACGGTTTGACTCTCTTGCCTCGCTTCCACCTTTAAAAATAGTTGCATTCCCACTCTTGAGACAAAGTGACATTATCTGAGGTACTACATCAGGCCTTGATTCAAAAATAGCTCCTATCAAGCCTATGGGACAGCTTACCTGGTAGAGAATCAGGTCTTTATCCAGCTCAAGAGTGGAGATGGTATCTCCTACAGGGTCCTTGAGTTTTATTACGTCTCTGATTCCTGCTATCATCCCATCAATCTTCGAGTCACTTACTTTAAGTCTGTCTACAAGGGCCTGAGTAAGCTTCCCTTTTTTTTTCAGTTCCACAGCATATTCGAGATCCTTTGAATTTGCGTCCAGAATAGCTTGCCTTTCTTTATTGAGGGCTTCAGCCATAGCCTCAAGAGCTCTGTTTTTTACTTCTTCATTCACACTGGAAAGCTCAATTGACGCTTTTTTTGCCTCTATTACTTTGCTTCTGATATCTTTAGCCATATAATCACCGTCCTTTCCAATAACCCTTAAAAGCCTCAATTCGGTAGATGAGCAACTAAACTCTTTAATTGCATCATTAATTTACAAGATATTGAGTATTAATTCGGTATCTGAACATAAGCAATGAGTTTTATTATTAAATCGCCTTATTGAAATCAACTAAAAGATCAGTTGTATGTTTAAAATATCAGGGGTATATTCATAATTCTAAAGATGTATTAATTCTTCCCATTATATTAAGAAAGTAAGCATGAACGAAAAGAGTGTACAGAAAGTCCTATAATATATTCTTTTGTACACTATTCCATTATCGATACAGCAGGTTCTAGCAAAATATACTATTTCGTCAAAAATTTGTCTCATTAGCACAACTGGAAAGGCTCAACTTTATTTCTTTTTATCTATTTGTACTTAAGAGCCTAATCTTATTGAAAAATATTCCCCTGAGTTAAACTTAAAAATTTATGTCCTTCAATTTCATTAAAATCGTTAATTAAAGAACTCAATCTTACAGATTAAACTTTATACTTTAATTATCAAAAGAAAATTAATTAAATTATCTCCAACAAAATAAAGTTTCAAAAAAGTTTCTTAGTGACAAAATATTATTTCAAAACGAATATATATAGGATGCATATAACTATAAAATACGCTACTCCATTACCTGGAAGCGCATACCAAATCTTGAAAAAAGAAGTTGCAAAAATCCCTTATAATTTTTGAAGACACCTTGTATAAGAGAAAAAGGTCAATCAGATTTTAAGATCTCGAAACAAGGCCATTTATAGCATTATAAATGTGATTAAGAAGTTACTTCTTCCCGGAAAATTCCGGTTGTTTAATAGCTTCTCTTATACGCAAAGACTATTATAGGGGTAAATCCATATCGAAATGGGGATAACTTTATTATTGGTGGTGTGTAAAAAATGAAATCATTTGCGTTAGTCCGAGCTGATGACTCGGATAAAGTAAAAATAGCATTACATGACCTGGAACGATACGGACATATTCAATTTTCGGCGACTCCCAAGTGCATAGAACCAAACTATGCTGATGAGCTTCTTGTGAGTGTAATGGGCGTGTCACTCAAGTCAAAATGTAATTCAGCAGCACTGGTAGAATTGAATAATCATGCCGGGGCGGCAATTAGCAGATTGAAAAAAATTCACCCTCCTGCTCATATAATCATTATCAGCCCAAGACATAAAATGTTTGAAGAATTGGCTGTCAGGTTTACAAAATATCCTGAGTTTGACCGGACATTTAGTCATCAAAAAGGCCCACAAAGTATGGAAATGATTCAGGAAAAAGTGGAACCTTCTAATCCCATGCATAAAGATTAAAACCTCTCTTATTAACTGTTTATTTTGACTCTTCATCATTTCTTTTTTGTGGGATATAGAGGAAAGGAATAAATCTTTTAATAAAATGATTTTTTTATTAAAAATATTAGTAACTATTCAGATAGCCTTTCAAAGGCTATCTGAATAGTTACTTTTATTTTTACTTAACATCTTGATCAAAACAAGAACCTGTTTTTAACCTTAGCCTTGAAACATAGGTATACAGGCTTTCAACATCTTTAATTTCCTTTTGACATATAAGCTTGAGTTTATTCCGGATCTGCAACTCAGGTTTCAGACCAAAATGTTCGAAATATTCTGAAAGCTTTACTGCAAGCAAGTCCCCTCTCCTATCCCAATCTGTTAGTATGATTACTTCGCTGCCAAGTCTTGAAATTCTCTCGGAGAAATTAAAAAGAGGATGTCTGGTTGCTAGCTCAAAATTCCCTTCAATTCCAAGCCTTTTCAATGAGAGGACATCTCTTTTCCCTTCCACAATGATGATTGCTCCCCTCTCTGAATACTCTGAAAGCTCGGAGAACAGTTCTTCAATCCTTTCAAGCCTTCTTCTATAAATTTCAGGGTCGACCACGTTGTTCTACAACCTTCTTCTGTAATTACGAGATTAAGAGGCTTGAGTTTTACTTTTAAAACTGGGAAAAATTAATATTAAAACCTGTCTTGCCTTAAAATTCCGTTTTTCATTTTTTTAAATGAGCCGCAAAAATAGAAACAGCCTGTTGATATGAAATCCCTTTTATCAGTAAGGACTTTTTACTACTTGTTGCTCCGCTGCTGATAAGAATATCCGAACTACTAACTCCAAAAAGTGCGGCAAGACATTCCATTAATTGCTCGTTTGCCTTTCCTTTCTGGGCATTTTTGGTTAGCTTCACTTCGATTCTCTTGCGCCATTCATTATAACCACTCGGAACTGAAAGTGATTTTGAACCAGGAGTGACTTCGATATCAACAATAATACCGGAATCCAGGGCTTTTATTGCCTCTTCGAAGGACATATGAGTTACCTTTTGAAGGTATTATATAAATCAATATCTGATCAACTAGTAAAAGGTAAAGGGCTCTTCGTCATTCTCTATGGATAAGATGATTTTCAATTCAAGACCGCGTTGGTTTTTATGAGGATATCCACATAAAACAACGAAGAGCCAAGTAAAGGGATATCATAAACAGCATAAAGAGATATCATAAACAGCATAAAGAGATACCATAAACAGCAAAACGAAAATCAGAAGCCATTAAGAGGTATTGACATTAATTAATCAAATGAGTGTTCAAATAAAATCTTTGATAACAGAATAGAATAGAATAGAATAGAATAGAATAGTGTTGTGACCCGGACGCACTAACTCCGAAAGCTCATCCTCTGGTTTTCCGCAGTCACTTTCAGTTACCCTCGTGCCGGGCAGTGTCACACTATCAATGTACCGCATTGGGGTTGTCTATACACTCACAGTCAGGCTTACCCATTATCTCGTGCAAGGACCTATACAATGCGACGAAATGAAATACATCCATTCATATATATAAAAATGTCGGCAAAGAACGACTCTATTATGTTGCGTATTTAAGAACCACTTTTATCCTGAGATTGTCAAATTATAGTCAGCACATAAAAATTTACATTTTATAAATTTGGTTCTATTCTTAGAATAGTGTTCAAAATTGGAATTAATAAAGGGAATGTGACAAATTCAAGTTAATTTTTATGATAAATTTATATGGGAATACCTCTACCCTCTTTTAATAAAAGGTAATTTCGGTCTCATCGGTCTCATTATAGATCTGAAAAAAGGTCGTTAAGAGGGGGCGCTTCATGGTAATAAAAAACTATGGTGAACTCGTTCGGAGAGATAAAGTAAGGGCTAAAACGCCGCCTGAGATTAACCAGGCAATTGATATCGAAACAGCTGCAATAGTCAGGTTTTATGCGGGCAAAACCGGCTATGAGATAAGCAAAAGGATTGAAGAACTTAATAAGGAGTGGGATATAGGACGTTGTGTTGAAGTCCATGAAGCTGGGCTTTCTTTGATTGGAGCGATGCTTGGTTTAAAAGGGAGCAAGAAATGGCTTATTTTGCCCATAATAACTTCAATTTTTCTGCTTCAATATGCCATATGGGGCTGGACCCCTTATGCATCTTTACTCAGAAGATTTGGCATCCGCACGAGACAGGAAATAGATCTGGAAAGATATGCAATGAAAACTTTACGAGGGGATTTTGACGAAGTCTCATCTCAAGAGAGCAGTATAAACCGAGCAAAGGAAGCTGCAAATCAGAGTAAAAGCGTATAAAAATTTTAGTAAAATTACTGACATTTGCTTTTTGTGAATTGGTTCAGGAGGTTTTTAACTGCTTCCTATTGGCAGTTAAAGCCATTTTTCCTTCATTTATATTTATATAAGGGGGATGTAAAAAATCCCTGGTTTTTTCTTCCATGGGATATAAGCGTCAACTTAACCTTGATTCAATAACGTTCTGCTGTTTCTTCTTTGTTGAAAAACTTAACATCGCCCGCGGTTTTGGACAAACTAAATTATTGGTTTTTTAGTATTTGATGCGTAAAAAACTAATTTTAGTGCTCAGAACTCATAAGAAACTGAAATAAAGGGCCTTAAAACATCAAAGTATTAAACAAAGTTACTGTGTTAGGAGCTAGTACCATGACAACTTAGTTGTGAGTCATTTATATACTTTGAGTTCTTTTTATATCTCATGTTAAATATTAATCT
>MDTP02000103.1 GCA_001714685.2 Methanosarcina sp. Ant1
ATGAAAGTGTTAACCGTATATAAGTGATTTGATTTGGGATAGAAAAGAAACGAAAAGTGCAACATTCTATTATAAATTTAACAGTTCTGTACTTTTACGACGCTCTCAACAATGGCACGGAATTTACTATAAGATTTATTGTAACAGAAAAGAATAATAAGGCATCAACGCCGGTCCCCGACAATTACAGTGAATCCCCTAAATTTCTTCACTGATCTAAACCCCGAGTTCCGCTTCGGCACCCGAGTTCCGCTTCGGGAGCCCGGTGTCCTTTTCGCTGAGCTCAAGAGGACTAATTTAGGGGCATAGTATATATCGCTTTTTCAGCGTTTTCAGCTTTATAATCCAGTTATATACCATATGTCCCACTTTCCGCAGTAAAATTTCATATTTTCACAATTTTTACTGCTATCGATTTTCAATCTAACGTAGATTTATCGACTTCTGTACAGGACTTAAAGTTGGATATAGGTGCATTTAGCCTACATTCCGCAGATGTCTTCAAAAAACTGACATTTTTCTCCCAACATAAAAATCCACATACAAAACTAATAAATTAATCACCTAAAATAATACAATAATTCAATTTAATAACACTAAATTAGGCAAATAATTGTTGTTTAGAAAAATATCCAAATTACAGAGGCATCAGAGGCATCTGCGGAAAGTCGGATTTAGAGACCAAAAAACGATATCATTCAATTTCATCACGTTCCATCTGGATTTTAGATTATCTTAATATGTCTCAAAAACGCCATCAGAAAAAACAGTGACTTTCAAAAAATACTGCGGAAAGTAGGATATGTGATTTCAAAAGTGTAATTAATTAGTGAGTTCGTTATTACAATAATTCCGTGTAAATCTTCCTGAGCAGAAGAGCGTCCTGTTCCAGAACTGGACTTTCCAGTATAACCCGCCCTTTGGTTTTAAATTCTTTGAGAACTTTCATAAGTTCGGAGTAATTTAAGTCGGATTCTTTCAGGTTCAGATGTTTCTTTTCCCCGTTTCTGCCATATTCTACTCCTGCGATATGCATGTGCATATTTGAGATTCCTTCTCTTCCAAGGCCTTCCTCTACTTTTGAGAGAATTGATATAAATTCGGGATAGGAGTTTTCTTTTCCTTCCCTTGCGTGCAGATGGCAAAAGTCAAGGCAGGGCATTACACCTTCAATTTCCGCACTCAAGGCAATTACTTCTTCGAGGGTTCCAAACTGAGCGGGCTTGCCCATAGTCTCGGGGCGCAGGACTGCATGGATTTTTTCGTCCCGCAGTCGCCCTGTAAGTTCTTCCAGAGCTTCGGATACTTTCTGATACGTATCCTGTTTGCTGCTTTTCTGGTAAAAAGCCGCATGAAAAACAATGGACTCAGCTCCACAGAGGCTGCCTATTCTGGCGGCCTGGTAAATTCTTTCCAGACTTGCCTTTATTTTTTCTTTGTCATAAGAATTCAGGTTAATATAATAAGGCGCATGAACGCTCAGGGCTACATTTTTTTTTAGTGCAACTTCCAGTACATCTCTTGCCCCTTTTTCTCCCATGCGCACTCCCTGAACGAACTCTAGTTCCATACAGTCGAGGCTAAGTTCCCTGACCCGCTCGATCCCTGAGACGCTGCTCTTTCCTTTTGTGCTTCTAGGGACTCCCCCGGTTCCAAAAAGTATATTTTTTGAGGGCATTTTTCAAATGTCCTTTTCAGAAGATTCCAACATAGTCCTTTAACTGCTTTGCCCTCTCTGGTGATACTTTTTCGGTAACTACTGCAATCAGCTCTTCAAAGTCTTCGTCCAGAGATTGAACGTCTTCCTTTCCTTCCAGGGCAAGCCCTACAATGTAATCGAGCTCCTCAGGGCTCAGTCTCTCCAACCGTGCCCTGAAATCCTCTGAAGACTCGGCAAATTTATGCGAAATCGGGCGCAGGATGAAAGGGAACTGGTGTCCCGCTTCTCTGGAAAAGAGTGTACCTCCGGCTTCTGGGGCAAGCTTGTTAAAAATCTCAATATCTTTTTCTGTAAATTCTCTTGGCATATTATCACATTATATTTCTGGCCTGATTTATATATATTTAAAAACGAGATAATTCTAACTTATAATCATGTATTGGAGTTTTTTAAGACTGAATGTCTTTTTTCATTCTGCCGTGCCTGTCAATTTCCCCTTTTGCAATCCTTGTTGAGGAAATAGGAATTCCGTCTTCAGCCATCACATATTCAACGTATACGATTTCCAGAGGTTTCCTTCCTTTGTTTTCTCTTATACGATTGATTTTAAGGGCAACCGGATAAGTCTCAGGAGAGACAATTATGTAGTCAAAGTCCTCTTCCAGACTGGGGCCGCAGGGATCATTCAGCCTTGTAACTTCGTATCTGTCTTCCGGAAACCTCATTTCCTTTAAATACTGCAGCAGTTTGGCCCTTCTGCTTTCATAGTCCTCGATGCCGTGACTTTTTTGCAGCATCTCGTCCGAGGTAAGCCCTATATGGACTTTCCCATTCTCTGCGATCTCAAATGCTTTTTCAATTAGTTTGGCGTGTCCGTCATGAAGATACTGAAACGTACCGCCGACTGCGACCTTTGACATGATGGGTGATAATCCACCAAGTAAAAAGAAGTTTTGGTTTTTTTCGGTTTTTTTGAGATTTTCGTTCCTTTTTTCATTCTTTTGTGTGTGCAAGTCTCAAAAAAGACCCCTCATCTTTCTTCATTTTGGTACGTTTTTCGGCATTATGCCAGCTTTTTTACAGGCCCCACAATACTTTCACCCTGCCTCCTCTAGCTATATATACCTTCAAAAAGATAGTGGAGCAACCGTTATGCACCTTATATAAACATGTGCATCTTAGGAGAAATTGTAATGAGCGAAATGTCACTTGAAGAATTGCCCGGAGTTGGCCCTGCAACTGCAGAAAAACTCAAGGAAGCCGGATTTAACACCATTGAAGCAGTGGCGGTAGCCTCTCCTTCTGAACTTGCAACTACAGCCGAAATAGGGGAATCGACTGCTGCAAAAATTATCAATGCTGCAAGGCAAGCTGCTGACATCGGAGGTTTTGAGACCGGGGACGTCGTGCTTGAAAGGAGAAAAATGATAGGTAAGCTGACCAGCGGTAGTACGGAATTTGACGAAATGATGGGTGGGGGCGTAGAAACCCAGGCTATTACCGAACTGTACGGAGAATTCGGTTCCGGAAAGACTCAACTGGCTCATCAGTTTGCAGTAAATGTCCAGATGGACAGGGAACACGGAGGCCTGAATGGTTCAGTTATCATAATTGACACTGAAAATACCTTCAGACCTGAAAGAATTACCCAGATGGTAAAGGGGCTTTCCGAAAAATATGGCATGGAACTTGACCCTGAGGAGTTCCTCCAGAATATCCATGTTGCCAGAGCATACAATTCCAATCACCAGATACTTCTTGTAGACTCCGCAACAGACCTGGCAAACGAGCTAAGGGAAATGGGCAAACCTGTTCGCCTGCTAATCGTTGACTCTCTTATGGCTCATTTCAGGGCTGAATACATCGGAAGGGGAACTCTGGCAGACAGACAGCAGAAACTCAATAAACATATGCACGGCCTGCTTCGTTTCGGGGACTTATTCAATGCCTGTGTAGTTGTGACAAACCAGGTCATGTCAAAACCCGATGCCTTCTTTGGCGACCCCACAAGACCTGTCGGAGGGCATATTGTGGGACATACGGCAACCTTCAGACTCTATCTGCGGAAATCCAAAGGAGAAAAAAGAATCATCCGCCTGGTGGACTCTCCAAACCTGCCCGAAGGAGAAGCTGTTGTCGCAGTCACCACAGCCGGAATCACAGATCAATGAAAATGACGAGTGGACGATAAATAGATTTACAGCTTTAAAATTTGAAACTTTTTTATTTCACTCGAATACCCCGCAGCAAGCTGCGGGGGCAGAAATATCTCCCCTAAAAGTATAAAATTATACGATGTTTGTTCATCACTCTTTTGTTGTGAAATTTTGCTGAAAAAAACTAAATCGTATCAATTTTTTCTCTTTTTTACGGAATAAGGAGCAGCGACGCGAATATCGCGTGTTGCTTGAAGCGAGGTCCGCCAGCGCAATTTTGATATGGAGGACGCTCAAAAGAGAAGTATCTGTCAGATTTATTTGATCAAAAGAATATTTGAGGAATATAATCAGAGACGAATTAACTGGACAGATAAGTCATTATCACTTGTCATTATCACTTGTCATTATCACTTGTCATTATCACTTGTCATTATCACTTGTCATTATCACTTGTCATTATCACTTGTCATTATCACTTGTCATTATCACTTGTCATTATCACTTGCAAAGAATTGGATGGAAACGTTCCATCTACAGATAAAAAGTATAATTCATTGGTTTAAGAACTATAATAACAGAGTTGAAATAACTATACTTTTAGGCATTTATTTTTAAGATTCCCGTTAGCAATGCATACTATTCCAAGGAAGAGAATTCGAAATTCTAAAACACGATAAGTATCATGACATATTACAGCAGGTATGAACAAAAATGGAAACAACATTCGATCCTGAAAATATAACTGGACTTTCAGAAGAAGAGGCCGCTGGAATACTCAAAAATGATGGCTATAACGAGTTACCATCCCAAAAAAAACAGAGCCTGTTTTCCATCTTACTGAATGTTCTTAAAGAACCTATGTTGCTTCTTCTTTTAGGTGCAGGTCTGATTTATTTGCTCCTCGGAGAAGTAAAAGATGCCCTTATACTGTTGATATTCGTTTTTGTAGTCGTGGGTATAACATTTAACCAGCAGAGAAAGACCGAGAGAGCATTAGATGCTTTAAAAAGTCTCTCAAGCCCAAGGGCTCTTGTGATAAGAGACAGAGAACAGAAGAGGATTCCAGGAAGGGAAGTCGTTAAAGGCGACATTCTGATTTTAAGAGAGGGAGACCGTATACCCGCAGATGGAGTCATACTTTTTTGTGCAAATCTTCTGGTGGACGAATCTTTGCTCACAGGTGAATCGCTGGCAGTTAGAAAATCCGAATCTACCGGCTTAATCTCCTTGCAGCCCGGACAGCCCGGAGGAGACGATCTACCGTTTGTATATTCCGGAACACTGGTGATTCAGGGCCACGGAGTAGCTCAGGTAAGTGCAACGGGCATACGCACTGAGATGGGCAAGATAGGAAAGGCTCTGGGAACGATTGCCGAAGAAGACTCTCTACTAAAGAAAGAGACATCTCTAATTGTAAAGAATTTTGCTATTGTCGGAGGAATACTCTGTGCTCTTGTAGTGGTAGTCTACGGGCTAACCAGAGGAGATTGGTTGCACGGCCTGCTGGCAGGACTGAGTTTGAGCATGGCTCTTCTCCCCGAAGAGTTTTCGGTGGTTTTGCTTATATTCCTTAGTATGGGCGCGTGGCGCATGTCCAAAAGAAATGTTCTGGTGCGGCGCATGCCAGCTATTGAGACTCTCGGCTCTTCGACAGTGTTGTGTGTGGATAAAACCGGGACTTTGACACTGAACAAGATGATCTTAAGCTCCATATATTCAGGAAATGAATCTTGTGAAATCGATAAAAATGAGTGCCTGCTTGAGAAGTTCCATGAGCTGCTTGAATTCGGCTATTTAGCAAGCCAGCAGGATCCCTTTGATCCGCTGGAAAAGGAGATAAAAAAAAGTACTGAAAAATTCCTTCCAGACCATGAGGATATACACCGCGAATGGAAACTCATCCGGGAATATCCACTCTCAAAAAACTTACTTGCACTATCAAATGTATGGGAATCTAACGACCACCGGAAACATGTTGTCGCTACAAAAGGCGCTCCGGAGGCTATTTTTGAGTTATGCGGTCTCAATGAAGCAGAGAAAGAGAAAATGCTGTCCCAGGTCCAGAAGATGGCAGACAAAGGGTTGAGGCTTCTAGGGGTGGCTAAAGCCAGTTTTCAGGATGACTCTTTGCCTGAAAAACAGCATGATTTCGAATTTGAATTTATAGGATTGCTTGGTTTTGTTGACCCGGTCCGGCCAGAGGTTGCCCAATCTGTAAAGGAATGCTATACAGCCGGATTAAGAGTCATTATGATTACTGGAGATTATCCAGGTACAGCCCAGCATATCGCAAGGCAGATTGGTTTAAAAGATCCGGAGAAGTACATTACCGGCCCTGAGCTTGCCAGCATGCAACAGGAGGAGCTTGCAGAGAAAATAAAAACAACAAATATTTTCGCCCGTGTTGTGCCGGAACAGAAACTACTAATTGTAAATGCCTTAAAATTAAACGGTGAAGTTGTTGCAATGACAGGCGATGGGGTAAATGATGCACCCGCCTTGAAATCAGCTCACATCGGGATTGCAATGGGAGAAAGGGGTACGGATGTAGCCCGCGAGTCTGCATCAATTGTCCTTCTAAACGATGATTTCTCATCCATAGTTGCATCTGTCAGACTGGGTAGGAGGATTTTCGATAACCTCAAGAAAGCAATAGGTTACATATTCTCAGTCCACATGCCTATTGCAGGGCTAGCTTTGTTCCCTATATTGTTTAATTTGCCTCTGGTCCTTTTGCCTGCACACATAGCATTCCTGGAGTTGATAATTGACCCGGCCTGTTCAACAGTCTTTGAGGCTGAACCTGAAGAGAAAAACATAATGAATAGGCCACCTCGAAATTTGCAGGAAAGAATGTTTGGAAGAAAAGGCCTAGCCCTGAGTCTATTGCAAGGCACAAGCATGCTTGCAGGAGTAATTGTCGTTCTATTGTATGCATTATATATGAACAAGGGTGAAGTCGAAGTACGCACACTTACATTCGCTACTCTCGTAGTTGCAAATCTTACTTTAATTGTGGCAAATCTTTCCTGGTCACAGAGCATAATTAAAACGTTGCATTCCGAAAACAAAGCATTAAGGTATGTGCTTGTAGGAGCGCTTTCAGGCCTTCTTCTGGTCCTATATGTACCGGCTTTAAGAAATCTGTTCCGTTTCTCAGTGCTGCACGTTGACGACTTATTGATTGTGTTTGTTGTGGGAATTCTAAGTATTGCGTGGCTTAGATTACTCAAGAGTAAAATAAAAGACAATATCTGAAAACAGCCATGTTATGACAAGGCTGTATCTTATACTCTTCCAGATTTAACTTGACTATGTCACATTACAATGTAAAGCGTCATCATTAGATCTCGTATGCCAAAGATATCGTTCGTAGTGAAATCGATAACAGCGATTGGAGTAACTGTCTAATCTTAAAAAGTCAAGTTAAAATATGGAATTTTATTCATCAAAATCTGGAAAATGACACAATACAGTTCTGAAAACTAAATCTGGATGAGTATACATTGATGGGGAAACATTTTATCTACCCATTTTCAATCTTTTTTAATGAAATTCAAAGCTATCGTTGTTGACATTGACGGGACAATCACCTGCGAAAAAAGGGAACTTCATCTGGGGGCTGTCAAAAAAATCCGCTCTCTGAAAGTCCCGGTCGTTCTTGCCACAGGAAACATTCTATGTTATGCAAGGACAACATCAAGGCTTATTGGCCTGGACGGGGCTGTAATCGCTGAAAACGGAGGGGCTATTACTGTCCGCTTCGATTTGCAAGGCACCTTTGAGGAAAGCCTGGAAGAATGTGAAAAAGCTTATTCTTTCCTTTCCGAACATTTCAATCTTACCAAACTTGATCCCTTCTACCGAAAAACCGAGATTGCCCTCAGGAGAGATTTTGACCTTAAAAAAGCCATTGATCTTCTTGAAACTCAAAACTTTGATGTAGAAATGATTGATACCAAATACGCCATCCATATCAAAAGTACCAGAATAAACAAAGGCGTAGGACTCCAGAAACTTGCAGGCTTGATGGGGCTTGAAGCTAAGGACTTTGTGGCCATAGGAGACTCAGCAAACGACGTAGAAATGTTTGAAGCATCAGGTTTCGGAATTGCCGTAGGAAACGGGGACGACAGAATAAAGGAAGCTGCCAATTATGTGACAGAAGCCTCGTTTGGGGACGGAGCTGTCGAAGCTATTGAATTTCTTGAATCTAACGGCTGGATTTAAAAAAATCGCCAGGTACAACTCCAAATTAACCCTTGGTGCTAAATAAGTCTCTTAGCCCAAGTTCCCACTGCACCCATAACTCTGTCCTATCATTACTTTTCTTTAATACCTTAACAACAGTCTGATTGGGCTCTTTAAATATTACTGGATTATCTTCTTCCCCAAGCTCGTTATTAACTGGCCAGGCAATCTTTTCTTCGTCTATAGAAAACTGAGCATCCAAACCTGGCTTGTTACCTCTTGCATCTAATCTTATCCATCTGTTTAAATCTTTTAAATATACAGCGTTTAAGCCGTGTAAAACTTTCCTGTTAACGTCTTCACTTGAACAAAGTTTCTGATAACAGAATCCAGCCGGTATCCCAAAAAATCTCAGCATGGCTGCAAACAAATGAGCTTTAGCACAACATATCCCATGACCAAACTCTAAAACCTCTGACGCTCTACAGGTGACTTTCTGCTCCTCTATATCCCCTGAATGATGAACATCATCCCGAACAAACTCATAAATTTTCTTAATCAAGCTGATTTCATCTTCCGTGCCTCCTTTTAATTCAAGGCACGTATCAACAATCAGCTTATGGTCATAGTCTACGATCTCGTTCTTTTTGAGGTAATCCTGAATATTATCACTTTCAGTATGCATCTTACTCACTTATCAATATTATCAATAATTACTTCAAAACCCTTTTCTACGTAAGTGCAAGTCATCCGGTAAGGAGTATGGCAAGTATGTGGTAAAACCCTTAAAACTATTTAGTCGCGATCGCTTTACGTAAATTCTGTTCTTTCTGAGATATGGCACTCCCTAAGCCGAAATTTTTACAATTCTTTATTCGTCAGCCCTATGAATACGTTTACCACCAAATGCATGGATAGTTCTTGTTCCCGAAATGCATTTTCCCCATTGTTCTGTCCCCTTCGGGATGAATAATTCATCACCGGGATTGAGAACAAACTCCTCATCATTCAATACTGCTGTGTATTGACCATTAATACAAACCATGTACTCATCAAATTCATGAGTATGTTTTTTAGAAACTCTGTCAGAGTAACAGGTCCAAAAAGCCATCTGACTGCCGTCTACACCTTCATAAAAATAGCCATCGATATCTTCAGTATTTTGCTCCTTACTGCTGATATGATTACTTTTGCTTTTCATAAATTCTGGAAAATCTTTCACGTCTAAAAACTCCTATTTTAAAGTAAAAAACAGTACCATCTTTATTGCATTTCATAAACATCCTCTTGACCATCTTTCGTTTACCGATTCCATGGTTCAATACAGTTTGATCTTTATAATCCCTCCATAGACGACACGGCATGCTCCGGAACCACTGCAAAATCTCCCTCTGCCCTTGCTACCCTGCGGAGAAGATATAGTTCGACGAAGTTTCCTCCAAAAAAGCCATAGAGAATGCTATATTCCAATCATTTTAAGAAAATATTCTGCCTGTGGTATTCTAAATACTTGATATGATTTTTTTCTATTTTTCTTATTCTCATTTCAGAATGAATACCAAGCTTATTCTTATTATTATCATTCAGTAAATCACTAATGATTGTTTTCCCTTCATTATCAAAACTATAGTTCTTGACTCAACTATAGTATCAGATGTAAATATTTCACTTAATTCACTAAAGAATCTATTTCTATAAAGAAGAAGGACCCCGTGCTCCCGAAGCGAAACTCGGATGGAAAAGCTATGACTTTGAAAAATTAGTCATCTTGACGAGCGAAGCGAGGAAAAAGGACGGCGGGCTTCCGAATCGCAATTCGAAAAGGTGAGCAAAATTCTATTCCGCGATAATTGTCCTCTTGAGCGAAGAAAAATTACAAACATCAAATTAGTCCTCTTGAGCGAAGCGAAAAGGACCTCGTGCTCCCGAAGCGAAACTCGGGAAGCGAAACTCGGGAAGCGAAACTCGGGAAGCGAAACTCGGGTGATAAAAGAAGAGTCCCTCTGGACTGAAATAATAACAGAACAAAAAAGGAACAGAACAAAAAAGGAAAGAAAAGATCTGAAAAGAAAGGGAATTTCTTTCCCTTCTTTATTTTAAATCATGCCCTTGCTTTCAACTTGTCCACTATAATGTAGTCCTTAATTGCACTTACGGAGTTGAAAGGCATAAGTATATAGTTGTCCGCTTTTTTGTATCTGGAAGCGTCAAAGTTGGGATTAGGGGTGATCATCAGGTCAATGATGTTTCCCCCTTTGATTTCGATTACAATGTTGCTCAGCGCTCCTATCTCTGTTCCATCGGTGGCCATCACCTGCTTGTTGAAGAGAAGGTTCCTTGCAAATACTTTCGACATTTTTATCGTGTCTCCGTTCTCATTATTATGCGGATTTGGGTAAACCTGGCTTTTCACTTTAAAGATTTTATTCCATTTGAGGTTATGTTCTTTAAAAACTTTTCCTTTATAAGAGTTTCTCCTTTAAAGAGTTACTCATGTTACTTGGGTTATTCATTACCTATAACCAAGATAAGCAGCCGATTCTGTGATTTTCTGGCCTCCCTTAAACTGCGCTTCGATCTTTTCATAGAATTGGGCAATATTTTCATTAATAGTGGGCTTTACCTTCTTCAGAGCTTCCCTGAAATGTCTCATTTCAATTCTTTCTATGTCGAAATTTTCTCTGAGGGCAAGCATAACAGCTTCCCTGCACACGGACTCGATATCAGCACCAACATACCCTTCAGTTGTATCAGCAAGGGTTTCAAGATCTACATCCCCGGCAAGGGGTGTATTCTTTGTGTGGATCTTAAAAATCCGGAGTCTGCCTTTACGGTCAGGAGACCCCATATACACCAGTCTGTCAAAACGACCCGGACGCATGATTGCAGGGTCCAGAAGGTTAGGGCGATTGGTTGCGGCGATGACTACAACATCTTTGAGGGTTTCAAGCCCGTCCATTTCTGTCAGGATTTGGTTCAGCACCCTCTCTGAAGTGTGACTGTCTGTGGACTCCATGCCCGGCATACCAGCAACCGAATCGATCTCGTCAAAGAAAATTACACAAGGGGCAACCTGTCGTGCTTTCTTGAAGGTTTCCCTGATAGCTTTTTCGGATTCTCCAAGCCACTTTGAGAAAACCTCCGGTCCTTTGACACTTATGAAATTGGCATTGGACTCCTTGGCAACGGCCTGGGCTATGAGAGTTTTTCCCGTCCCTGGAGGGCCGTAAAGCAGAATTCCCCTTGGAGCCTTTATACCCATCTGAACAAACTTTTGCGGGTTTTTAATGGGCCATTCAACAGCCTCAATAATTGACTGTTTTGCTTCATCCAGCCCTCCAACATCATCCCAGGTAACTGTGGGCATTTCCACAAAAATTTCTCTCAGAGCCGAGGGTTCAGCTTCCACCAGAGCATCTTCAAAGTTTTTCTCGGTTACAAAAATTTTTTTCAGCCTTTCCGGTGGAATTGCTTCCTTTTCGAGGTCAAGATTGGGCAAATTTTCCCTAAGGCAACTCATAGCAGCTTCCTGCACAAGAGCTAAGAGATCCGCGCCCACAAAGCCCTGAGTCCGCTCAGCCAGGTACATCAAGTATTTGTTTATCTCCTCTTTGTTTTCTCTCTCTCGGGCAGTTTCATCAGCTTCGATTTCAACTTCTGCTTCGATTTCAACTTCTGCTTCGATTTCAACGCCCTCTTCTGCCTCGACTTCCGCTTCGGTCTTGACTTCTTCATTCCTCTTGATGGGCATTCCCCTTGTGTGGATTTGCAGGATCTCGTACCTGTCCTTGGTATCGGGCACACCTATATGGATTTCTCTGTCAAAACGACCGGGTCTCCTGAGCGCGGGGTCGATTGCATCCACACGATTAGTGGCCCCAATAACCACAACCTGCCCCCGCTCTTCCATTCCGTCAAGAAGAGTCAGGAGCTGGGCAACAACTCGCCTTTCCACTTCTCCTGTTACATTTTCTCTTTTTGGAGCAATGGAATCGATCTCATCAATGAAAATAACCGACGGGGCGTCCTGAGTTGCCTCTTCGAAGATCTTCCTAAGCCTTTCCTCACTTTCTCCATAGAACTTCCCTACTATCTCCGGACCGGCAATGTAATGGAAACTTGCTCCCGATTCATTGGCTACGGCCTTTGCAATAAGGGTTTTTCCGGTGCCTGGTGGGCCGTAGAGGATAACTCCTTTCGGAGGTTCTATATTAAGGTGACCGAAAAGCTCCGGGTGTTTCATAGGCAACTCTATTATTTCCCGGACCCGCATGATCTCCTGTCCAAGGCCCCCTATATCTTCATAGGTGGTTACACCCCTGGTTGCCTTTTCGTAGCCCTGAACTGGCTTTTTCCGAAGTTCAATAACCGTTGCTTCCGTAATAAGGACAATTGTATTTGCAGGATCGGTTTCAACAGCAACCAGGGGGATTACCTGGCTTGTAGTAAGGGATTCAGTCATTGGCTGAGACATCGAGTTGATTATCGGAATGATGTCTCCCCTGAATACGGGCCTTTTGAGAATATGTCGCTTTATGATCTCATTTGCGTGTTCTCCGAACTGAAGTTCAGGCCCACCTTGTGTCATGCTTTCCGGGAGCGCCAGAATAAGCTTTTTTGCTTCAGGAGCTTCTACCTTTTTGATGGTTACCTTCTCTCCTATGGAAACGCCTGCATTTTGCCGAATGAAGTTATCAATTCTCACGAGTCCCTGTTCCCAATCCTGCCTGTCTGCCCTCCACACCTTTGCCGTGGTCTTTTTCTTCCCCCTTATTTCCACGATATCGCCTGGCGAGAGCTGAAGTTTCAGTAAGGCTGTAGGATCAAGTCTGATAATTCCTCTTCCAAGATCGATAGGATATGCCTTTTCAACCTTCAACTGTATTTCTTCCATAGATCATCCCAAAAATAGTTGTCTTTTTGATTGTAATTTTATTTAGTAATTCTATAAAATTCACAGAACCTGAATTTCATAAATTGCAGAATATGTATTTGAAACTACTTTTTTTCTATATTAGATGCTCTTTTTATTTGAATGCCTTTGATAGGTAGATCTTATCTCATACTATCTCATATCGACTTTTTTATTACGGAACATATAAGGCCTCTATTTTCGATCCATTTTCCTGTCCTTGAAGAAAATTTCTTGTGGCCTATACCCCTGTCCGGACAAAAGTTCTACTGGTAGGATATATTCAATAATCAGTTATTTATATTATAATGCTCGGGTTATATTATTCGGTATGCTTTTCATTTATTAAATAAGTTTATCCTTCGTCCCGTTTTCCTCTGAAGATTAATACATTTATAGTTTTGTGTATAAAGTTATTTAATATCGTTCAGACTCTGATATCATTCAAATTTTAGTATTATTTTAACCTTTGTGTAGCTCATATTTATATATCACGAATATTTGGAATTGACAGCATGAACCTTGAAATTATGCAAAATAAAATTATTGATTTTATCTGGAACGAGACCCATAAAGCAGGTGTGAAAGGGGCCGTTGTAGGTATCAGTGGAGGAATAGATTCAGCCCTTACAGCAGCGCTTACCGTGAAAGCTCTGGGGAAAGATAAGGTACTTGGAATCTACATGCCTGAAGCCGGCCTCACCACTGCTACAGACAGCGAAGACGCGAAAGCCGTTGCAGATTGGCTTGGGATCGAGTTTAGGACAATTGATATTTCGGGAATCATTTCGGCTTTCATGGCTGCAGTTTCTGATAGTGAATCTGCAGACCGGCTCTCGAGAGGCAACCTAAAAGCAAGGGTCAGGATGTCTCTTCTCTACTTCCATGCAAATCAGATGAACCGTATGGTCATGGGAACAGGTAACAAAACCGAGATTCTTCTTGGCTATTATACGAAATATGGAGACGGCGGCGTTGATCTGGAACCCATCGGCGGGATTTACAAGACCGAGGTATGGGAGCTTTCTCGCAGGCTAGGAGTTCCGGAACCTCTTATCACCAAAAAACCGTCTGCAGGCCTCTGGAAAGGCCAGACCGATGAAGCCGAACTTGGGATCTCTTATGTGAAGGTAGATAATGTGCTCAGGATGCTGGAACAAAATGAAGCTCCCGAAGCTATCGTGGATACTCTTGGCGTTTCCGTAGAGCAACTGAACTCTGTCATAAAACGCAGTGAGAGAAATGAGCATAAAAGAAAAGCCCCTCCTGTCCCGGAAATTTGTTAATCTGGCTACAGGTAATCTGAAGGGTTCGAGAAATCTGAAGAATTCAGGGTTTTAGCCTTCCCTGTCATCGGGAAGGATAAATTCCAATGTCATATCTCTTTTCCCTAACTAGCGGTTTTGCAAGATGCCGTCTGGCGCAGGGTGGAACCTCATAAAGTCCTGTTTCAAGGTCCCTTTCTGCTTCATATCTGATTTTTGAGGATGCCTGTGTCCCGCATTTTCTACAGCGGAATCCCTGCCCCTGCCCTGCAGATTTCATGTGCTTTTTACAATCCGGACATTTAGGGTTTTCTTCTATGTATAGGGGTGCAAGCTTTTTAATTTCTATTTTTTCAATATTAAGGGTCCTGGAAGTAACACTTCCAGAAAGTATAACCTTATCTCCTGGCATGAGCTTCCGGACAATTTCCCTGAAGTTCTTGGTAGGTTCGAAGGTTGCACAATCGACCTCATCTCCTCTCTCGTCCCTTATAGGAAAAAAAACATGCCCTCCGCAAATGGTTTTCGGAACAGCCGAAACCGTGCCCTCAAGCTTGTAAGAATGCATATCTTGAATTTCAGCAATATTTGCTGCGGACAGAAGGTGCATATCCGTACCCTGGTTCGTCCTGTATACTGCAAAACGTTCAACAGGTTCACCCCTGATCATGCCTGCAGCTCTAGTAACGATTTCAGGATTTTCCCCCCTTATTCCGAAAAGCACTGGATCGGCTGAATGAGGTACACAGACTACAAGTCTGTTAGTGATATCCACGGTATCCCATGTTTCAGGGTATGTTTCCCTGTCAGCTTCAAAGAAACTTTCCTTTTCTACTTCGCGTGAAGTTCCCCATTTTTCCTTCTGCCTATATGCCAGGTGCTCGAAAGTGTGGTCCCATTCTTCAGGGTTTAACATAGCCCCGCAGGCTGCGAGGGCACCTATCAGCCCTCTTCCGTTCTTGAAGCCTTTTGAGAAAATCCCAAACTTCGAGATAAGACTTTTTGCCTTTCGGATTTCGATTACATCCCTTACAGCCTCTTTTAGAAAATTCCCGAGGACAGGCTTGAGATTTTCGTAATCCTTTTCCAGGATAAAAACTGCTCCGGGATTGGTTTTTTCGCACTCCATGCGTGCAAGTTCCTCTATCCTGGATAAAACATGAGCAATTACCTTTTCCGGGAAGTCTGTTTTAAGTTTCAGGGCTACTGCAGCATTTCCTCTTGTTTTATAGGGAATGGTAGGGTTAAGGCGCACAAGGAGAGGCAGTGATTCCACAGTGCCGTAGGCCTGCAGTTCGTCAAGCAGCAGAGCTCCCAGATATGTGGTACACATGCCTTCGTTTGAGTCAGTATCATCAATTCCGATAATCATTTTTTAGTTCCGGTCTTTCCCTTATTATTATTCTGCAAACAACTCCAGATAACTGCAGTTTTCGTTATTCTCCGGCTTATTATTACGCCGTAACGATTATCAATAGTGAAGAAACATATATATAGATGTTCAAACAGAGATTGATACCGGAATGACAAAAGAAGTTCTTATACATCAAATTATTGATGTATTGGCACGTGCGGGTTTTGCCCTCTCTGACCGATGCAATATTCGTCCGAGAAGCTTTGACGTTGCCGCACGGAAAGGTGAAACGTTATTACTGTGCAAGGTTTTATTTAACATTGACGGCCTGAATGAAGAAACTGCCAGGGAAATGAAGTACCTGGCCGAGTATCTTGGAGGCTCTGCTATCGTCTTGGGAGCTAAGACCAGGGATCAGATGCTTGAGGATAGCGTCGTTTATATGCGTTATGATATCCTTGCCCTGAGCGTCCAGACTCTTCATGACTACTTTATAGAAAATATTCCACCACTGGTTTCAGCAGCCCCTGGTGGGCTGTATGTATCCATAGAAGGAGATCTCCTCAAAAAATCTCGGACGGATCAGTCAATGTCTCTTGGGACTCTTGCTACCATGGTAGGGGTTTCAAGGAGGACTATCAGCAAGTACGAGGAAGAAGGAATGGACGCGTCCATAGATGTCGTGCTCCAGTTAGAGGATATCTTTGGAGTTGAGCTTGCAAGGCCCATAAATATCCTGAAAACTTGCGGAAGCAGGAAGCCCCGTAAAAAGGCAGAATCCGAAACAGAGAATCAGACTAGAGCTTCCACGCTTTTGCCGGAAGATTTGATTCTTAATACTATTTCTATGCTTGGATATGATGTCCTTCCTACAACGCAGGCGCCTTTCAAGGCTATTTCACGCGATAAGTCTTCAGTTATCCTTACAGGAGTTAGCGAATTCAATACAACAGTCATCAAGAGAGCTCATCTCATGAGCAGCATTTCCTGTGTTACAGAGACACAATCTGTATTTATCATCAATGGGCATTCTAAAATTAAATCCGTTGAAAACACAGTTCTGATCGAAAAGAAAGAACTTGATAAAATAAGTGATTCTCAGGAACTCCTTGACTTCATAGAAGAGCGTAAAGAAACTCATAAAGAAGCGTAAGCTCTTTTTTTGAACTGCCCGAGTTTCGCTTCCCGAGTTTCGCTTCGGGAGCACGAAGTCCGTTTCACTCGCTTCGCTCGTTCAAGCGGACTAAGTTATGGGAGAGGATACTTCTTTTTGCTCAAGAAGGCTCAAAGAGGGCTTAACATGAGTTTTATTTCTTTAGTGTTAGCAGTCTTGTTTTTCTTATTGCGCTCGAGAAGACTAATTTAGAGAATTACAGTCTTTCCGGGCTTTCCGGGCTTTTTGTGGTTATAGAGTATATAGTAAGTTTTTCTGTGTCCTTCGTGGTTTTAGAGTATGGAGTGAGCATCTTGATATTTACTCGCGAAACTACATTTCAGTTTCTTTTCTTTTTTAATCATCTTGTAAGTCTCTATTTGCAGTTTTAATATGCCGCATAGTTCCTGACTCATTGTTCCAAAACCCTAATATATCACTGTTTCAATCTAGAAGCTTCAATGGTGGTAAAGATTGCAGTACTGGTTTCTGGACGGGGTTCGAATCTCCAGGCAATTATAGACAGCATTGAAAGGGGCTACATAAAGAATGCGGAAATCAATGTGGTTATTTCCAACAAGGCAGATGCCTATGCGCTTGAACGTGCAAGAAGTCATGGAGTAAACGCTGTTTTTCTTGATCCGAGCGAGTACGACAAAGCAGGATATGACAGGGAAATCCTGAATGTCCTGAAACGAGATAATACTGATCTCCTTCTGCTTGCAGGTTACTTCCGGCTTTTAGGAAACGAAATAATTGAGGCATACAGGAATAAGATCCTGAATATTCATCCTTCTCTTCTTCCGGCTTTCAAAGGACTCCATGCCCAGAAGCAGGCATTCGAATATGGGGTGAAAGTTGCAGGCTGTACCGTACACTTTGTAGATGAAGGACTGGATTCGGGACCAATCATCATTCAGAGCTGCGTGCCTGTACTTCAAGGAGATACGGAAGAGACCCTTACTGACAGAATTCTAGAAAAGGAACATATTATCTACCCTGAAGCAGTCAGGCTCTTTGTCGAGGGTAAACTTAAAATTGAGGGCACAAATGTAGTATTCCTTAATTGAGCAATCGATTAAATCCATGCTCAAACCGGAATAGATTTTACCGATTAATATCCTCCTAATACTTTGATAGTTATAAGTAGTTCGAATCAGGTATTTCCATGAAACTTTATAGACCATAAAGACTTTTCAGATTTCGAAATCTCCTGAACTCAAAAAGATCCAGGAATTCTTATCTGGAAGTTATAGTATTTTGGTATGAAAACCCCATCATGAAGACCATAATGCCTGTTAAATGACTCTCGTTTATGCAGTGACTCTCAACCTGTTGAAACTCCAACTTCTTGAGTAACTCTCCAATCTGCAGCTCTTACATATTTACTGATGTTAACGTTAACAACCCAATCGAGCAAAAAATCTTGATTTCGAATGTTTTTAAATGAATAGATTACCAGGTGACGTAATGTCTTATATTGAGAAAATTGATCCGGAATTGTACGAGGCTATCAAAAGAGAAGCCGAACGTCAGGAATATAAATTGAACCTGATCGCATCCGAGAATTATGCTAGTAGAGCCGTTATGGAAGCTCAGGGCTCTATTCTTACTAACAAATATGCAGAAGGGTATTCTGGCAAGAGATACTACGGCGGCTGCGATTTCGTGGATATTGCTGAAGACCTTGCTATTGTCAGGGCAAAAGAAATCTTTAAGGCAAAATATGTAAACGTCCAGCCACATTCGGGTTCAGGGGCCAACATGGCTGTCTACTTCTCGGTATTGAAGCCTGGAGACACCATCATGTCCATGGACCTGTCTCACGGAGGGCATCTTTCCCATGGCAGTCCGGTGAGCTTTTCCGGAAAGCTCTATAAAATTGTGCCCTACGGGGTCAGTAAAGAGACTGAGACGCTGGACTATGCCGAACTTATGGAGATTGCAAAGGAATGCAAACCTAAAATGATTGTCTGCGGCGCTTCTGCTTATCCGCGTGAAATCGATTTCAAGCAATTCAGGGAAATTGCTGATGAGGTTGGAGCCTACCTTCTTGCGGATATTGCCCACATTGCAGGGCTTGTAATTGCAGGTGTGCACCAGAGTCCTGTGCCTTATGCAGATTTCGTTACAACCACAACGCACAAGACCCTTCGGGGCCCAAGAGGCGGAATGATAATCTCCAGGACAGAAGAGCTTGCAGTTGGGATTAATAAGGCTGTTTTCCCTGGTATCCAGGGTGGTCCTCTCATGCATATCATAGCTGGAAAGGCAGTGGCCTTCAAAGAGGCTATGAGTGAATATTTCATTCAGGATCAGATCCAGACCGTCAAAAACGCAAAGACCCTCTGCAAATGTTTGAAGGAGAAGGGTTTTGATATCGTGTCTGGCGGTACAGACAATCATCTTATGCTTGTAAACCTGAATAATATGCATATTACAGGCAAGGATGCTGAAGCCGCCATGAGCAAAGCCGGCATCATTGCAAACAAAAACACAGTACCCTTCGAAACCCGCAGTCCGTTTATAACTAGCGGGGTGAGGCTAGGGACACCTGCTTGTACCACCAGAGGTATGAAGGAGAAGGAAATGGAATTAATTGCCGACTATATCGAGATCGCAATCAAGAATACAGCAAACGAGAAGCTTCTGTCTGAAACAAGTGGCAAGGTAAGGGAACTTTGCTCAAGGTTTCCGGTTTATTGCTGATCAAAGAGGCTCAGGTGTTTTTACCAATGTCAGTTGAAGGCTATGAGTCAAGGATCATAGATGGAAAAGTTCTTGCACAGCAGATTGAAGAAGAAGTGAGGTCAGGAGTCGAGAGTCTGGAAAGCGGCCGGGGAGTTACCCCAGGGCTCGCTACAATCCTCGTAGGTGACGACCCTGCATCCAAGATGTATGTACGTTTGAAGCACAAAGCCTGCGAACGTGTGGGTATCAGCGCAGAAGACTACCTTCTTCCTGCAGAAACCAGTCAGAAGGAACTACTTTCCCTAATCGATACCCTTAACAAAAACAGGGATGTGCATGCGATCCTGCTCCAGCTCCCGCTTCCGAAACACCTCTCCCCCCGAGAAGCGATGGAAGCGATAGCTCCTGCAAAAGATGCAGATGGCTTTCACCCTTACAACATGGGAAAGCTCATGATCGGGGATGAAGGTCTTGTTCCCTGTACCCCCCATGGAGTTATCCGGGCGCTTGAAGAGTATAATGTGCCTATCAAAGGCAAAAATGTTGTTATCATCGGGCACAGCAATGTTGTTGGAAAACCTATGGCTGCGATGTTCCTAAACCGGGATGCAACCGTTTCAGTTTGCCATGTATTCACCGATGACCTGAATAGATATACCCTCGGCGCCGACATCCTTGTGGTTGCGGCAGGAGTCAAACACCTAATTAAAGCTGACATTGTAAAGGAAGGGGTAGTTATCTTTGATGTGGGAATTACAAAAGAAGAAAATGGCGTATACGGAGACGTAGACTTCGAAAACGTAATTAAAAAGGCTTCTCTTCTTACTCCTGTCCCTGGAGGCGTGGGCCCCATCACAATTGCCATGCTTATGAAGCATGTACTGATGTGTGCAGAGAAAAACTTTTAAAACTTTATTATTAAGGCCTTTTTCTTCTAAGGCCTTATAAATTTTCATCATCTTAAAGGATCTTTTTTTAAGATCATTTTTACTCTTTTAGCAGACTTTCCGCAGATCTCAGATTATTATTCGGACATTTTCATTGGAAAACTGTAAATAATGTAACTTGCTATTGAA
>MDTP02000104.1 GCA_001714685.2 Methanosarcina sp. Ant1
AGATGTGAGTAAGGGTGAATGGAGAAACAATTATATTTTTCCTGCGATTGAAAACCCATCAAATTTGAATAGGATACTTCCAGACCTTTCCGCGCTCTCACTTACAATAAAAACCAATAAATACTGGCCTTATAATTTCAAACCTTCTGAATTGAGAGGATAAAATAAGAGACAGTTCTGGTAAATTTTTTCATCTGTTAAGTCGCTTTTTAAAGAATTTGATGTTATAATTCCTTTCATTCTTTGCAGTCAATGTTCAAAACATGCCTCCAGATTCGTATTCTGAAATGTTGACAGTGAAATAAAATTATTACGAAATATTATAATATTTAACCATCTCTCGTAAATGTTTTTGTTCAAAACGGGAATTGCTGTATAGTGTATGTCTACAGAATATGATTTTATGAAATCTTTTCAATAATCTCTTCCAGCGTCAGAAGCTCCTGTTCTCCGGAGACCATGTCCCTGAGGGTGAGTTTTCCTGCTTCAAGCTCTTTTTCGCCAACTATGACCACGTAGTCGGCATTGATAGTATTTGCAAAGGAGAGCTGGGTTTTGAAGTTGCGTTCCATGAGGTCTATATGGACTGGCAGGTAATTTCTTAATTCGGTTGCAATTTTTACAGCTTCCAGGTGAGTTTCAGGTTTTGAGATGATCACAACGTTTTTAGGTGCTGGCTGTACAAGAGGGCAGATTTCCATTATTCTGTCAAAACCTATCCCGAAACCGGTTGAAGGCACATCTCCTCCTCCGAAAAGTTGAATAAGCTGGTAAGATCCTCCTCCGCAGACCTGTTTCTGGGCGCCGAGACCTTCTGCATAGACCTCAAATACCATACCTGTATAGTAATCGAGTCCGCGTGCAATTCCGAAATCTAGAGAGTAATCGACCCCATATGCATCGAGAAGTTTAAGGGTCTTTTCAAAGCTTACAAGCTCAGGGATATTCCCGACTATTTTCTTTACATCCGGGAGAATATACTTGCCCTCGAGCTTAATCAGCCTGAAGATGTCGGATTTCAATTGCTCTTCTGCCCCAATCTCTTCAAGCAGGGCTTCCAGACCTGCATACTCTTTCTTATCCACAAGCCTCATAACATTGCTTACAATTTCGGGTTCAAGTCCTCTCAAAAGAGTACGTATCACAGCAAGGTTCCCGAGTTTCATATCGCCCCTGACTCCGACTGCTTTTAACAGGGCCTCGGCAAGAGCGATAACCTCGGCGTCGGAATCGGGTTTTCCACTTCCTATAAGTTCAACTCCGAACTGCCAGAACTCCCTGAAACGGCCTTTCTGGGGGCGCTCATAGCGGAAACAGTTCTCAAAATAAAATAATTGTAAGGGTTTCGGGAAAGATTGAAGTTCGTTTACATACAGGCGCATGACAGGAGCAGTAAGTTCAGGCCTGAGGGTCACGTCCCTGCCTCCCTTATCCGTGAAGTTATAGAGCTCTCCTATAATTCCTTCCCCGGACTTCAGGGTGAAGAGATCCAGATGCTCAAACGTGGGCGTAATGATTTCACTGTAGCCCCAGTTGCGGGCAACCTTTCGCATAATACTTTCCACGTACCTTCGCCGGGCAGTATCGGCAGGTAGAAAGTCCCGGGTCCCTCTTGGTCTATTAACTGTCATCTTTAAATGCACCTGATATCTATCGAGTTTGAGCAATAATCCTGAGGCATAAACCGCCAGTCCGTATCTAACTCACATATCTCGCGTTTGTGAAATTCATATATCTCGCGTTTGTGAAATACAGGATTCGGGCTGTTTAGTCTTTTGAAGATTCGATTTTAGTTATTTAAGATTTATACCATCTGTGTAATGCAGCCCTTTTTATAGACAATATGTCCACAAAAGCTCATTACTTTGAATGGACGATTAATTCCTGTCAAGAAGTGACACGTAATAACAATTCAGTAGTTCAGAACTTACTCAGTTCTTCTTTAACTCTTCGGCTGGTAGTAGTTAAAAACATTCTATTTGACTTTTTCGATACTATCGAAATCAGTGAAAATGTAACAGATTACAAAGAGAATCGAGACTTTATTAATATACTTATTTTGTAAAATAAAGTAGAATGGATTCCAAAAGCAAGAGTTTTCGCAATCAAACAATCGTAAAGCAAATAAAGGCAAGTTTGTACTGTATAATTTAATAAACAGCTTAATATACATGATTTACACTAATATTTGCGATCAACGTGTCAGAAAAAAGAAGTGTACCTTTAAGGGAGCACCTGCTAGCCCTTAAGCCCTGCAGGCATGGAGGGCTGATTCAGGAAACGTCTGAGATTTACGGGATTCCTGAATGCGAAATTCTTGACTTCAGTGCTAACTTTAATCCTCTGGGAAATCCTTTTGAGTATCCGGAAACCGGATTAAACTTTGATAGTATCCTCAAAACGAGTCTTGGAAAACTTATGGAGTATCCTGATAACAGGTATCTGGAGTTTCAGGAGGCTGCTGCAAGGTTCGTAGGATTAGGGGTAACTCCACAGAATATTATTCCAGGTAACGGCTCTACGGAAATCGTTCGGCTTGTAGTCGAATGTGTAGTTGAAAAAGGAGATACTGTCCTCCTCCCATGGCCCACTTTCGGGGAATATGAGATGCAATGCCGAATTATGGGGGCAGAACCTGAATATCCCAGACAGGACGAGGTAGAAACACTTCCTGATGAGGTTCTGGAAAGAGCAAAAATCCTTTTCATTTGCAACCCGAACAACCCGACAGGAAAGCTCCGTACCAGAGAAGAAATCAAAGCTCTTGCAGAGCGTTGCAAAAAGCATAAAACTCTTCTTTTCGTGGATGAAGCTTTCATAGAACTCTCTGACCCTGCGCAGAGTGTTGCAGATCTCGCAGCAAGTAACAACTACGTTTTTGTTATGCGCTCTCTTACAAAGGACTTTGCAATCCCCGGAATCAGGATGGGCTTCGGGATAGCCGCCCCTGAAATGGCTGAGATCCTGAATACAGCCAGGCTCTCCTGGAACCTTGGGACCGTGGCAAATGCTACAGGAACCGCCCTTCTTAATATCGAAGGCGGGATGGACAACCCATATCTGAAAAAAGCAAGATCCATGATCCGGGAAGAAGGAGAAAAGTTCAAAGCAAAAATTGACAGGATCAGGGGATTCAAAGCAGGAGAGGTGAATGTTAACTTTATCTTTGTCGATATCAGCAAATTCATGCTTGATTCAAGCGAATTGAGTAAGCGTCTAGCAGCTCGTGGAGTCCTTATTCGGGACTGTGCCTCATTCCATGGCCTTGGAAAAGACTACATCAGAGTTGCAGTCAGGACTGCAGAAGAAAATGACAGGCTCATTGCTGTAATCGGGGATGTTATTACCCAGTGGGGCAAAGAACAGGCAAAGAATGAGCTGCAGCATGTGATCGAAAAGGCCTCTGAAGAAGGCATAGGAGGCAGGAAGACCTGCGAATACTACCCCTGTCATTTTGAAGGCCAGAACTGCACCTTTTGCTTCTGTCCATTTTATCCCTGTGAGAATGAAAAAACGGGGGGGAAATGGATCCAGAGCTCAAGAGGCGGAAATGTCTGGAGTTGCGTTGACTGCCATCTTGTTCACAATAAGGAAATAGCCCAGAAAATCCTTGACTGCCTTATGCAGGAAGGGGATACTGACGAACTTGTGAAAGTAGCCTGGAAAAAAGTGATGGAGCCTATCTTATGATTGTGCCGGACAGCGGGCACCTTGCTCTGGTACTTCTGCTTGCGGCCGGTATAGACATAATTTTTGGGGAGCCCCCGGCTGCCGTGCATCCTGTCGTGTGGATAGGAAAATTAATTAACTTATTGAAAAATGCAGCTCCAAAAACCCACAGGAAATTTTATGGAGTTATAATGGCCCTCTGCTGTGTTTTTTTCGCAGCTTTACTGGGTTATTCCGTTCTCTACATTGCAGCTCTTCCTGGAATTCCGGGGATTCTTGCACTCTTTATTGAAGCTTATTTCCTGAAGGCTACATTTGCTATTAATTGTCTGCTGAGTCCGGCCAGGGAAATTTACAAGCACCTTGAAGAAAACAGGCTTGAGAAAGTTAGGGAACTGCTCCCAATATATGTAAGTCGGAACACTTCCAAACTGACCAAGACCCAGATGTCTTCTGCAGTTATTGAATCCGTATCAGAGAATTACGTAGACGGAATCCTGAGCCCCATTTTTTATTATGCCCTCTTCGGGGAATTCGGGCTTGTCGCTGCATATGTGTTTAAAGCTATAAGTACCCTGGATTCCATGGTTGGATATAAAACCGAACCGTATAAGGAACTGGGATACTTCTCAGCGAAATCAGATGATGTATTGAACTGGATCCCTGCCCGAATATCTGTTATATTCATTCTTGTCGCAGCTCTTATAGTGGCTCTGCTCCCGAAAAAACAGGGGAAAATCAATCCCTTCAACAGCATAAGGAGCGCCATGGAAGATGGAATGAAGACCCCGTCCCCGAATTCCGGTTATCCCATGGCAGCGACTGCAGGAGCTCTTGGGGTTAAACTTGAAAAACCCAACACTTATGTGCTGGGAGCCTCGTATCCCCCCACGGAAATAAAAGATATAAAAAGGGTATCCCAATTAATAGCAATTGCTTCAGGATTCTCACTTGCTGCCTTTACAGCAGTGATCCAGATAGCAGGGGTTTACCTGTATCCGTAATTCCAATTTACTTACGCAACCCGGTTTTTATTCGTTTCCGAATTTTATTAGGAATCAGGTTTAAGAAAACCGGAGTAAGCCAGACGAAGATCGGAGTTAAGCCAGACGAAGATCGGAGTTAAGCCAGACGAACAATACTCCACCGGAAGCAATAAAATCCATTTATTAATCGGTATAAAGATTTAAACCCGATTTAAAAGTTAATTATTTTCGAAATTTAATATAACCGTTTTGACAATCCCGAAGTGATCTTATGAAGTTATCCGATATTGAGGAAAGGGACCTGAAAAAAGGGCAGCCTGAAAAAGTAGAGGGAAAAGCTACCGTTGACATTCTCGATGTCCTTGCTGAAGAAGGCATAAGTATTCAGGATCTTGCAGACACGGCTCTCGAAATGTATGTCCCGCATCCTGGGCTTGAGACCAGGGAAAAAGCAGACGCTTTATTTAAAAGGGAACTCAAATACGCTCTTTCGGATCCAAACCTCTGCCTTCTGATTTATTCCGGGATCCTGCTCGAGAGGGAGGGCAGGGCAGGAAACCTTCCGAACCTCAGCAAAAGTTCCTATGAAAAAGACCTGAGTTTTATAATTGCAGATGAGGTGCTTGGCACAAGCATTGCAACCTATATCAGCGGCTCCAAAGGCGCATTCGAGTTTGTCAGGTATGACAAACAAAAGCCAGGAATCCTTGCAAATCTTGGACCGTTTATGGATGATGTGATAGGGGGCCTTATAGGAGGGGTGTCCTCCAGTATGTATTCCAGAGGAATGGCAGAGTTTCAAGGAAAAGATTGAAAAACAGGCGGTATATCATGAATTCATTTTTACTTGCTTTTAAATCGGGTTTTGGCTTCCTGTCCACGATCCCTGTGGGAATCAGCATGGAAGGGATCGATGAGCTTATGAAAAAAATATATTTTTACCCTATTGTGGGAGCCGTACTCGGAATTCTCATAGGGGCAGTTGCGTATATAGGGCAGGTGATATTTCCGGGGCCTGTCCTTGCAGCCCTTATTATGGGATTCCTATATTACATTACTGGTTTTAATCATCTTGATGGGGTCACCGATCTCGGGGACGGTTTCATGGCCCACGGGTCACTTGAAAAGAAGCTCAGGGCTCTGAAAGACACGAACCTCGGGACAGGAGGGGTGTCCTTCTGTATTCTGCTGTTACTTACCCTGTACGGTTCGATAAGGGCAGTCCAGGAAGAAGGCCTGGTTGCCGGATCTAACCTTCCAATGTTGATGTTTTCATCAATGTTTATTGCAGAGGTTAGTGCAAAGCAATCCATGCTGACCATTGCTGCTTTTGGAAAACCCATACCTCCGCAGGAAAAACAGGCTTATCCGGGCCTGGGGGCTATGACTATAAACGGAGCAACCCGAAAAAATTTCATTATAGGATTTATATTCGGGGCCATTGTATGTTCTCTGCCTTTTGGATGGATAGGGCTGTTGCCTTATCTGGCAGCCTGTGCCTCGGCTCTGGTAATTCTTAACAGAAGTTATGCCCATTTTGGCGGCTTAAATGGCGACGGGATAGGTACTGCTAACGAAATTGGCAGGGTGACGGCCTTGATTATTATCGCAGTTATCCTGAAACTTTCATTAAATGGATACATGGGAGGTTTATAATGGACGCTATTGTAATGGCAGGGGGATTCGGACAAAGGCTTGGAATGGGGGAAAAGCCATGCGTAGAACTGCTTGGAAAACCACTCATAAGTTATGTGATAGATACCCTTAGATCCACAGAAAATATAGATCGAGTCTTTGTAGCGGTCTCACCTGTAACCCCTAAAACCGAAATTATGATTCAGGAACGGTATAAAGGAGAAATCCGGGTAATCAGGACCTTTGGAGGAAACTACGTAGGGGATATGATCTATGCAGTGGAGACTGCAAAAACAACTGGCCCGGTAATGATTATTATGTCAGACCTTCCCCTTATAGACCCTGAGCTTATAGGTTCTGTAATCGAGAAATACAGGGAGGAGGGAAAGCCGGCACTTTCGGTATATGTCCCGATTAATATTTGCAAAGGAGCCGGAATCAGGCCGGACACGGTCTTCAACAAAGATGGAAAACTTATCGTGCCTACTGGAATTAATATTCTGGACAGTTTCCAGATCAGAAACGAACAGGAAGACTTTAATCTGATACTTGAGAATCCCAGGTTAGCAATTAACGTAAATACCGTAGAGGACTTGGAGCGCTGCAGAGATCTGCTGCAGTGACAAACTAAAATTTGCTAGAGGTGTCATAGATTCTATCTTTAAAAAACCTTATATTGAGCCGCGATGGAAAAAAAATACTGCGTGGTGTTAACCTTGAGGTAGGGGATAGGGAAATCCACAGCATCATCGGTGCAAACGGCGCAGGGAAAAGTACACTTGCCTACACCTTGATGGGGCTTCAGGGCTATGAACACGAAGAAGGAAGCCTCACTTTTGATGAGGAAGATATTACAAAGCTTTCGATAAGCGAACGTGCAAAAAAAGGCATTACACTTGCCTGGCAAGAGCCTGCCCGTTTTGAAGGGCTGAAGGTAAGAGATTATCTGGCAATCGGGGCAAAAGGCAATGGAGGCATCACGGAAGAGGAACTAAGAGAAGCCTTGAGAAAAGTCGACCTTAAACCGGACAAATATCTTAACAGGGAAGTTGGCGAGGCACTTAGCGGAGGCGAAAGGAAGCGTATAGAACTTGCCTCTATAATTACAATGAAACCGAAACTTGCAATTCTTGACGAGCCCGATTCAGGGATTGATGTTGTTTCATTAAAGGAAATAATAAATTTCATCCAGACTCTCAAGGAAAATGGATCTTCTTTACTCGTAATCACACACAGGGAAGAAATTGCAGCTGCTTCCGATAAAGCATCTTTGATGTGTGAAGGGGCTATTCTCAGGAGCGGAGACCCCATAGAAATTAGCGAATTTTTTAAAAACAGGTGTATACCATGTGACAGCAGGGTATCCCCACCAAAGGCGGTCTGACAATGAACCAGATTACTCTTAATACGCTTTCCACAGAAATGGCAGAAATATCCGCAGCCTATACGGCAGCAGGGGGGGATGCTGCAGTCCTCCGTAAACATGAGCTTGCAAGTCTTGTGGTAAGTGGAAACAAAGTGCTCAATGCAAATGGGACAGAAGGCATTGTTCTTGAAAAACATGAAACAGAATACGGAGTGGACATTAAAATGACAATCAAGAAAGGGTACAAAATTCCACTTCCTGTCCACCTCTGCTTCGGACTGGTCCCGAAAGACGGACTCCAGGAAATTAAAATGGATTTCGTTGCCGAAGAAGACTCAGCTGTTGAACTCATAGCTCACTGTACTTTTCCTAATGCGGTAAATGTAGTACATAAAATGGACGCTCAAATGCTTATAGGAAAGAACGCCTCATTAAAATACACAGAAACACACTTCCACGGCCCGCATGGAGGAATTCAGGTTATTCCGAAGGCCCATATAAAAATCGAGGAAGGAGGACGTTACTACACTAATTTTTCATTTGTTTCAGGCAGGGTGGGGTATCTGGAGTTCGATTATAGCGTTGATGCCGGAAAAGATTCTATCTGTGAAATGGTTACGAAGGTATACGGGAAGAAAAATGACAAAATAAAAATACTCGAAAAAATATCCCTTAATGGGGAAAATGCCCGAAGCGTAATCAAAAGCCGATTAGCCATTACCGATGACGCGGAGTCGGAATTCAGGGGAATTACTGAGGGTCACGCTCCCAGAGCCAGGGGACACGTGGACTGCATGGAAGTTATCCAGGGAAACGCAAAAGCCGAAGCTATCCCCATTGTACGTGTAGATAATCCTCTGGCTAAGGTAACCCATGAAGCTGCAATCGGTTGTGTGGATAAAAAAGAGGTCGAAACTCTCATGGCCCGCGGCCTTGAAGAAGACGATGCTATCGACGTTATTGTAAAGGGAATGCTGGCATAAAACTTTTCCATTCCTTTTTACCTGGAGTATCCATCATTCAGGTGCTTCAGTCCGAGAACGCGGAAAAACTCGTCTAGAGACCTGAAATTTAATCTGTACATGAGGTGGGAAACATAATTGGCGAGATTATTATCCTCGAGAAAAAATATTCCGAAAAAAACCTTCAACTTATTACAGGAAGGAAAGACATTTCTGCGCATCGTCAGGATATACCTGAAGAGATGCTGCTTTTAAGTGAAGCTATAGAAGATCCACTCAAACTCCCTTATCTACTGGATACCTTCTACACTGCACATATAAAAAACGAAAAAGCCTTTCATTTTGCTCTTCTGCGAGTCCAGGTAGATTCCGACCTCAGGATGCATGAGGATCTTCAGAAATATCAGCAAAGGAAGTATGTAGCCGAAACCCTGGAAAAGTTACTCTATGGAGAACTTCTGCTTTCGGTAGGTGAAACCGTAAGCATGGAAGCTGATTGATGCACCTGCCTTCTCAATATACCTTCTTCTTTTTATATGACATCAGGAAGGATAATGCTGGAAATACAGTCTTTCCAGCAACCTTAAAGAACATACCAGTCCGTATCATCGACAGATAAATCTTCCCTCAGGCCGACTTTTCTTCTGGGAAGCTTGAGAGCTTCGGTAATTGCATCGGAAAGGTCCTGAAGGTACTCTTTAGAGGAGAGACTATTATAGATAAAGGACTTCTCGGGCTGGAGCATACTCTGAATTGTAGATTCCCCGGGGACAATATCCAATTCTATGTCAACTATTTCCAGAGCTTTTTCCATCGCAGTCCGGAAATCTCCTATACAATAGGCTATTCTGTGCCTGTAGTTATTTCTCGTTTTTTCAAGATAAGCGGCAAGCCTTTCGCTTTCTATTTTTATGAAGTCTCGTTTGATCTTTGCCACATTACATTTTCCCATCATGAAACTGTAATTCATGAAAGGATATTGCGTATCAAGTTCCCTGGGAGTAATTCCACAGGTTCCAAAGGTTACTATGTGTACATCCTCAGGCTTTACGATTCCAAAAATTACTCGATCGAACTTTTTATGGGAAGGGCTTTCATGATAGGGTTTTTTTTTGGAACAGGGGACGAACACACAGAGCTCCCGAAATGGGGCTTCATACTCGTTCAGGACCCATTCATTGGCCCTTATCATATCCGGATGATAAATTATCTTATCAGTATCGAGAGGTTCTTGAGAACGTTCATCTTCAGGAATAATGGGTTTCATAACCGTCAAAGCAATTGAGTCTGGAGATTGTATATATACTTAACTAGCTTCGGCTAGCCGCAAGATATGTTAGCATTTGTAAATTTGTAAGCATTTTAAAATAGCACAGGGCAAATAAAATAGAAAGCATGTAATATATCAGAATAATATAAATAATAGAAAAAAGAATGTTATTGAATATTATTAGGAAGTAAAGGTTAAAAAACACTAAAGATTCAGGTAGAACCTCCTTCCATCTAGCAAACTCAACTCTTTTCAGCATAAAAATATCTTAACATGTAGTCGGTATCCTCTAAAAACTGAGTGAAATATAAATAACGGAGCAAAACGCCTAAAACAGTGGTCTTATGGCAAACTCTATTCACGAGATGATCAGAACAAGCTTCAGATGCGAAGACATGGTAAAATATGTACTCGGTTTGAAATCTCTTGACGTCGAAGCATACAAAGCCCTGCTCTTGAATGGCCCACTAACAGCCGAAAAATTAGGGGAAATTCTTAACAGGGAAAGGAGTACTGCATACCGTTCTCTACAAAACCTTCTGACATGCGGAATTGTCTATAGGGAAACAAGATCCATCGAGAGCGGAGGATACTACTATGAATATCTAGCCCTCGAAACCCAGGAAACGAAGCAGATGGTAAGGAAAATTGTTGATGAATGGTACGATCGGATGAATGAGCTGATTGAAAAAATGGATAGTAAAGTAAGTGCCCTTCATCCTGAGAATGGATGAGGAGAAAAATGTGTATAAAAATAGAAAGGAATGAAAGCAGACCGAAAAAGATTTGGGTGAATTCACTTTTTCAATCCGTCTACAAAATCTCCCATTCTCTCTATTGCTTTTCTAAGGTCATCCATAGACGCTGCATACGCACATCTAAGGAAACCTTCACCTGCCTCTCCAAAGACGTCTCCCGGGATTGTGACAACCTTCTTTTCGTCCAGAAGACGCTCTGCAAACTCGGAAGAAGAAAGTCCGGTACCCCCTATATAGGGGAAGGCATAGAATGCACCTTTGGGATTACAGCACTCAAGCCCTATATTGTTAAAACCCCTGACGATAAAGTGTCTTCGCCGGTCATATTCCCGGACCATCCGTTCCATTTCCCCTTTACCGTTTTGAAGAGCTTCAATAGCCCCTATCTGAGAAGTTATGGGAGCGCAGAGCATGGAGTACTGGTGAATCATCATCATTGAGTGTATAATCTCAGAGGGGCCCATTGCAAAACCTAGCCGGAGCCCTGTCATTGCGTAAGCCTTGGAAAATCCGTTCAGCATGACAGTCCGTTCTTTCATACCCTCCAGAGAAGAGAATGGGACGTGAGTGCTTCCATAGGTTAGACACTCGTAAACCTCATCCGAGATAACAAATAGATCATTCTCCACAACAAGGTCGGCAATATCCTCGAGCCCCTCTTGTTTCATAATTGCTCCTGTGGGATTGTTAGGGAAGTTGAGAATTATTGCCTTAGTTTTATTCGTGATTGCAGGCTCGAGGGCTTCTGCAGTCAGGCTAAAGTCATCACCTCTGTAAGTGGGAACGATAACAGGCTTACCTCCTGCCAGGATAACCGACGGGACATATGCTACATAAGAGGGCTGGACCACAATTACCTCATCACCCGGGTTTACCACTGCCCTGATGGCTATATCCAGGCCTTCGCTTACACCCGTGGTAATCAGTATTTCGGATTCGGGATCATAGTCCAGACTATAACGCCTGTAATAGGTCCTGGTAAGTTCGTTTCTGAGTTCAGGAAGCCCGTAATTTGAGGTATATGAGGTCTGCCCTTTTTCCAGAGAATGGATGCACATTTCTCGGATGTGCCAGGGAGTAATGAAATCAGGCTCTCCAACGCCAAGGGAGATTACATCCTCAAGTCCGGAAACCAGATCAAAAAAGCGGCGTATTCCTGAAGGTGGGATGTTCTTCACAGCTTCAGCAACAAATTTCGAAGGATCGCATGGAGGTCTCAATCAAACACCCCTGAGAAAAATTATATTAATAGATGAAATGTAAAGCTGGATGGGGGATCAGGCTTTAAGCTATCTCGTATTAAAACGAGACTGGCAGCCTTTTGATCGCCTCAGGTTCGTGGAGAATAACCCCGTCTTCTTTGTATGTCTTCAGTACAAAGTGGGTTGACGTACTCTTTACCTGGTCAAGGGTTGCAATTTTCTCTGCTACGAAAAAGGCAACATCCTTCATTGATTTTCCCCGGATGGTAAGGGATATGTCATAGTCCCCGGACAAGAGCCTTACAGACCTGACTTCTGGAAACTTATAGATCCTTTCTGCGATTGCCTGGTAGCCCAGATTGCGCTCGAGAGTAACCTTCAGCTCAATCACAGCATATACATAATTTTCCCCAACCAGATCCCAATCAACGATTGTCTTGTAGTGCCGGATAACTCCTGTTTCTTCAAGTTTTGCGATCGTCTGGGTAACTTCTTGTGCAGACATATCTGTAAGGGCTGCAATTTCTTCGGGACTTGCTCGAGCGTCATTTTCAAGAATTTCCAGTATATGTCGAATCTGTTCGTCCATGGTGATCACCGGCACAAAGGAAGGAAATTTGTTAAGGCCCTTGCCTCCAAGGTTAAGTTATATTAAATTATTCAATTAATACAGCGTTTACAACTCCATCCTGCCCTGGTCTGCTCGTTACTCTCGCAGTTCCTATAGGAGTTCTTATGACGGAGCCTCTTGTCAGAATATTACGCCTGACATAGTGTTTGTTTGCAGTGTTGTCAATAACTGTCTCAATAGGGGCAGTGACGGTCTTTCCGTCTTTGGGATTGGTTACGTTTGCAACGTTGCACTGGAGAAGTCTAACCTTCCTGTTGCCTCCCATTGTTTGGACATTTTTCCTCTTTATTTCACTTATACGGGTTTCCGCAGATTCGCGGCCCATTTCGAACTTACGCTTTCCGCGGGCAGCAATAACTTTCCCACCGGTCACTTTTCTTTTGGAATTACCTTGCCATCTCATATTAAAACCTCATACGCGTATTGAAATTGTAATCAATATTTATAATTATTAACCTGTACTTTCCGATTGTAAATATACCTGTAATCCTGATGACCCTGATCTGGTAATCTTATCAGGGCAAAATCACACTTAGCAGTAGCTGAATTGCTCTGATAATATATTAATTGTATTAGCAGGAGTACTTAACTAGCATATTTGCTATGGACTTACCAATACAAATAGAATCGTATAAGAACTTTGCGATCAGACAGTCAGAAAAGTCTCAATTTTTTACTTGTCTTTGTACGTCGCTTGTGCCTGCGGAAGAAGACTTAGAGAGTTAAAAAGTATAAATATAAATCTGAAAAGATTCACAAAAAGCAGGTGAATGAGATAAATATATATTTAAATTTATATAATGTAAAGTAATTAATTGTTTTTGTAGACTTAAATCTGAAAACAATAAGTTCTGATTGAAGCTTTTAAGATACCGACGCATGAAATATAATACAGCAGGAAAAAAGTAATAGTTACACAGGGGAAAAAGTAATGGTTACGGAAATTTCGTTGAATACAATATGCGGACATACTACAAAGGTTATTGCCACAAAGGAAGGAAAGAACACTCGCATACATATTGACACTACATGTGAAAAACTCAAAAAATGGGGTACAGATTTTGACATGGAAATGAAAGACCTTATGGGTGGATCCGAAACCGTACTTGCACAAAAGACGGATAAAGCGCCTCTTACACCCACCTGTTTCGTTCCGACAACTGTTATGAACGCTTGCTGGCTCGAAAACGGCATGATCTCGAAAAATCTTGCACGGGAAATGGGGAAAATGGAGATTATATTTGACAAATTGGAGTGAGCTCTCTCCACAAACCCTTCATTTCTTTGCCTAAGATTAATTTACCGTTTGACTGAAAGAAAAGGTTGTACTGTGAGAAATACTCTGTACGCATAATCAATCGTATTTTATGCACGATATTTTCAGAGATTCCTTAATATAATACATGTTTTTCGAGAGACTTTCTTCTTTTGCTGTTCCAATTTTACTTTTCCAATTTTACTTTTTCAACTCAACATTTTCCATATATCCTTCCCCTCTGGGAGTCAGGACATAAAACGTAACTCCTTCGATCTCCTCCTTTTCGATACAGAGGGTACTTTCAAGCATATTAAGATTGTAAGTTGTCTGGGATTCTGTGAGCTTGAATTCTGCTTTAATCTCTTCAAAGGACTTCTTCTGCTCAACAAGGGCTTTAAGGATATTTCTGCGGACAGGGTTCTGGAGGGCATTAAGGCAGGCCTTGTGGTCTTCGGTCATATCCTCTTTCATTTTGCCTTCCAGCTTCATCTTTGTAACCCATTCTTTTTTTCTTTTTGCGGCTTCCTCGGGAGTCATATGCGATCACTAATATAATGGCTTTAGTATCTAAATAAGTTTGCCGGGGTTAAAATTGTAGGACTTGCGCGGTAGCGGTTGAATTAAAGAATCAATATCATTAAACCTTAAACAGTCCAGATCATAAATTGAATCGCAATAAACATTTTACTTGGTTTTGATACTCAAGTGCATAAATCCTAACTGTTCATTGCACAATTCCCATTGATGTGTGGACAGCAAAATTGGAAAAATCAACAGATATTTAATTCAGGGAGACGTATGTGTAAATGGGGGTATAAATAAGGGCTTAAACCAGAACGAGGGTCTACAGAATACACGAGTGAAGTCATGTAAGCTTTTAGATCTGTCTTTACAAGGAAGGGCTCAAAAGAATGGAGAGGCTATAAAATATACAAGTGGGTCATGGAAGTTCTTAGGTCTGTCCTTTTGGGAGTAAAACCAACACCTGTACTGTTAAGGATTTCCAAGCCAAATATAACCAAAAATATGGGGAGAAAATTAATGCAAGCCAGTTATGTTGAAGTCAGGATTGTCTTAGAAAATTTACATTATCCAGTAACAAAACAGAATCTCATTCAGCAAGCCATAAAGCATGGAGCTAGCCGTGTTGTAATCAAAGACCTTAAGAATCTCCCGGAGAAAGAATACACCAGTTCTTGGAGTATCATCAAGGTTTGGATGCAAATAACTCCATTAGAGGAATCAATCGTTTGAGGCTTAATGCTATTTATTTTTCAGTTAAGCTGTATAAATTATAATTCTTTCGGAAACTGAAGTAGCTTTTGCTCTATAAAACACAGAGTACGGAATAAATATTATCTCATGAATGTTATTTGTGGAGTGAAATGAGTAAAAACATAGAAATGAAAAATTCCGTATGCGGTATCGAATATCGGATCACAGTTGGCTGAAATCCCGCTAATGACCATTTCGAAATGGGTTACTGGCGACCGGCATGGCTTCAGCCGATCTAAGTTACAAAAATTGAAAGTCTCAGTAGCCCCAAAAGTGATAGTATTAACCATTAAAATTAGCCTGGAAGTAGTTGGTAGGGATTTGAGTCCCTATTCTCACGTCCCTACCTATGAGCCAACCCAAAGATTAAGAGGAAACCCTATTACTCTTAATCTGTACATATATAATAATATACTTATATATATTGTATTTGGTTTGAAAGATTTGTTTGAGCTTAAAATTTCAATTTTATTGAAATATTTAATTACATCAAAAATTTCAACGCAAAACATTTTTTTGATTCAAAACAATTTTTTGTATGATAAATTTTAAGTAAATTATCATCTTAGTAGAGTCTGGAGTTGTGGAGTAAGGGATAAAATGGGGTATCATTAAAATAATAGAATCTCCTGGAGGTCGCTGATCCTTCTTCGAATTAACATGCTTGGGGGAGCAGAATATTTCGAAGAAACTGTATTGGGGGATACAGTGAACGGATACAGCACCTCTGGACTTCTTCTTAAATTACTCTTTTTGATGACGATTTTTATTGTTTGTGTCCATTTTTTTTCGATCGGGAGTTATAAATTCTGCCCTGTTGTTATAGCTTGATCTATTATACTATCACTATCAATGTTCAACTTTTTTCTCCTATAACCATTCAAGACCACTAAACCAGTTCCTACGAACCTGAAGACGGGATATTGGACAATCTTTCTATTGACATAACCATTCAAAACCACTAAACCAGTTCCTACGAACACTTCTATTTTCAGGTCTCAGAGCTGAATAATTGGAGGAGCCTATATCCCAACTATTTTTCCAGACATTACTTTTGAATCAGATGAAACAAGTTCCAGAACTCCGAGCAGCTTATTTTGCGAAATACCACGATGTATAGAATGTGGTTTTTTTTGCTTGTTTATTGATCTATTCTAAAACCGTCTAATTGATTTTTTCAGAATATTTATATTTAATCGGAATTTAGAGCATTCGGGCAACATCGCCAAAATTCAAGGACCATTTAGTAATTTTGAGGCACGCACATTGTCGAAAAGTACCAGCATTTATTAACTCCTAAACTTAACTATGATTCCTATAAGCAATGAGTAAATATATGATAGAAAACCGAATCATATATTTATATAAATTTAAAAATATTATATTTCGATGATAAGTGATTATTTCAATATCAGGAAATGAGGTTTAAACGTATAAATGCAAATCGAGATGAATAGGAATTGCAGTAGTCACTCTAACGTTAACGAATTACTTACCTGGTCCAAATCAAGTTCTATATATATAACAGAAAAATAACGAATAATATAGCAATTAAAATCTTAATTTTTTTACATGCTCATTAAAAATCAGTGTATTGCCTTCAAAGAAGAGGAGCCTGAAGGGGATAATGAAATCAAGAATTGAGCAATTTCCGGTAATGAACCCGAATCCTGTGCTCAGTGTGGCAAAGGATGGAACTGTTCTTTACTCAAATGTAGCAGGTGAGCCCTTATTGCATGGGTGGGGCGTATTAGTCGGAGAAAAACTGCCTTCCTGTATCGGAGATTTTGTTCAAAGGGTAATTTCCTGGAATAGCCCGGAAAAAATGGAAGTTAAAGTGGGAAATAAAGTATACTTGATCCTGTTTCACCCCTTGCCCGATGAAGAATGCGTAAACATTTATGGATTTGATATAAGTGACCAGAAAGAGCTTGAAAGGAAACTTCAGGAAAGTAAAGAAGACCTCGCTGAGGTTCATAAAACGGCTCATATTGGAAATTGGAAATGGAATATTGTAACCAATGAACTAAGCTGGTCTGATGAAGTTTATCGTATTTTCGGGCTTAATCCTCAAGAATTCGAGGCAACTTTCAATGCATATTTTAATTATGTACATCTGGACGATCGAAACATTGTGGTTAATGCCATTAAAAAAGCTTTTGAGGGAGAGCCATACAGCGTTGATAATCGGATTATCACAGCCAATGGAGAAGAACGAATAGTACATTCAGATGCTGAATTTACTTTTAATGAAGACAATATCCCTGTTTACGCTAGGGGAATAGTTCAGGACATCACAGAACGCAAGAAGGCAGAGGAGGCGCTGCAGGAAAGCGAGGAGAGGTTCCGTTCAGCTTTCGAGGATAGTGCAGTCGCTATGGCATTGGTTGGCCCGGATGCCCGACTCTTGAGGTTAAATGATGTCTTCTGCCGAATGCTTGGATTCGAAAAGTCTGAAATTGAAGGTCATACATTTCTTGATTTTACTTATCCGGACGACATGAAACCAAGCATATTGGCTCACAAAGCGGTGATAAATAGTGAGAAGCCTTTCTTGTGGATTGAGAAACGGTATATCCGCAAGGATGGGCGAGTGATTTGGTGTGATGTGAGTTCTTCCCCGGTACTCGATCTTAAAGGCTGCCCGATCTACACGATCGCTCATATCCAAGACATCACCGAGCGCAAAAAAGCAGAAGAAGCCCTTAAAAAAGCACACGACAGCTTAGAAGAAAGGGTTGAAGAACGAACAACGCAACTTGAGAAGGCCTATAAATTATTGAAAGAAAGTGAAGAAAGTCTTGCTGAAGCTCAAAGAATAACTCACATTGGAAATGGGGATTGGAATCTCGTAACTGGTGAAATATACTGGTCTGACGAGCTGTATCGTATTTTTGGGCTTGATCCTCAAGAATCTGATTTAATTTACGGTAAACTTTTAAATTATGTACATCCGGACGATCGAAAATATGTGAATAAAGCTTTTCAGAGAGGTTTAAAAGGGGCGCACATTAACATCGATTATCGGATTATCTTGGCTAATGGGGAAGAACGCACAGTCCACACACAAACTGAAGCTATTTTTGATGAGAAAAACACACCTATTCGACTGAAGGGAATAGTTCAGGATATTACTGAGCGTAAAAAGGCTGAGGAAGCTCTGGCAAATATTGAGACTGCCCGTAAAAAGGAAATTCACCATAGGATCAAGAATAATCTTCAGGTTATTTCTTCCCTTCTTGATCTTCAGGGTGAAAAGTTCAAAGATGGAAAGGATATTAAGAATTCAGAAGTCCTGGAAGCCTTCAGGGAAAGCCAGGACAGAGTGATATCTATGGCTCTTATTCATGAGGAACTGCATGAAGGCGGAGGAGGCAACACAGTGAGTTTCTCACCATACCTTGAGAAACTCGTTAAGAACCTTTTCCAGACATACAAAGTTGGAAATAACTACATATGCTTAAACCTGGATCTGGAAGAGAGCCTATTCTTCGATATGGATACTGCAGTTCCATTAGGAATAATCATTAACGAACTCGTTTCCAATTCCCTTAAACATGCATTTCCGGGGAGAGATAATGGAGGATATATAAATAGCATAGAAGAAAGCAAAAATGGAGACCGTCAAATTACCAGTTATACTCTGACCGTTTCTGACAACGGTGTAGGCATTCCTGAAAACCTCGATTTAGAAAACCCCGACACCCTTGGCACACAGCTGGTAGCTTCCCTCGTCGAACAGTTAGATGGCGAACTTGAACTGAACAGAAACAATGGAACAGAATTCACTATGAAGTTTATAGTAATGGAAAAAATAATCAGGCATCAGCACCAGCACTACAACAATTGATTGAATAATGCCCGGACTTAAAAAGGGGGAGTCAGGTATGAAAAGTACTATTTACAGGAAGATAATGGTTGCAACCGACGGTTCGGAACTAGTAAGAAAAGCAGTTGATTCAGCAATTGAAATTGCAAAGTTAAGCGGGGCAAAGCTATACGCTGTACACGTGATCACACTGGGGGCTTATTATTCGATAACTACTTCCAGAGATGCGGAATGGAAAAAGGAAATGAAAGAGCAACTCATAACAGAAAGTAAGGAAGCAACAGCTTATGTTGAGAACGCCGGAAGAGTTGCAAACGTTGAAGTCGAATCCGTAATTCTTGAAGGAAGCCCTGCGGAGGAGCTTGTCGATTTTGCAGAAAAAAATGACATTGATCTTATCGTTATGGGTACACAGGGAAAAACCGGCATCCTGAGATTCCTGATCGGAAGTGTAGCCGAAAATGTGGTTAGATACTCGAAAAAAACAGTACTTGTTGTAAGGGGAGAAACTATCGAAAAAGGATAATTGTAAAACATCTTTTCCAAGTTCACGATATAAATAAGATCATTTCCAATTATTTTCCATGAAACAGAATCCTGAACTCGAATCTATTGAGCTGCTTGCAAAAATTATTCTCACTTCCGCCAGAACAGCACCAAAAGGAAAAGGCATTGACGACATTATTACCTGTCTCCTTTCTCCGGAAGAAAAATCCGAACTTGCCAGCAGGATGGAAGAACTGAGCGAAATCAAGGACTTGAAATTCCTTATCAGGGACGCAAAAAACGTAAGAGATGCCGATGCTATTGTCCTTATCGGGTTGAAAGCTTCTGGAGTGGGCAATCTGGACTGTGGAGCATGCGGGTTTGGAACCTGCAAGGAGATGCTTGAGCACGAAAAAGTGCAGAAAGAGTTCCTCGGCCCCCAGTGCATGATCAAGTATCTTGATCTCGGGATTGCTGTGGGTTCTGCAGCAGCAAAAGCAAAGGACCTTTGTGTCGACAACCGTGTCCTTTACTCTGCAGGGGCTGCGGCATGTTACTTTAAAATGATAAATGCAGATGTAGCCATGGGACTTCCTTTAAGCGTGAAAGGAAAAAATATCTTCTTTGATCGGGAATCCACAAGAAAAGTTCAGCAATAAATATAATTTTTGTACTGTTGAATATCGGTATAAGGCTTTGATGCAAAAATATCCTCTGTTTATTAAATCCAAAAGTCACGGTAACGTTTCAATGATAAAATTTTGAGAAAAAATTATCAAAAATACAATTAGAGATGGTGAGACGGAAGTTTTTTCTCAGAACTATTGAGGAAAAATTGAATGCGAGTGAGAAGGGTCATTCAAAAAGAATGAGAGTGGCCATTCGTAACTGCAGAAAATCGGAACTATATTGCAGGAATAGAAAACAATTTGATATATTAATCGTAACTATTCAGATAGCCTTTCAAAGGCTACAATTTTTTCTCGTTTCGAGGAAAAATTGCATATAAATTGAATCCTATTTGTTTCGTTATTATGCTTACACGTGAAGAGATTTTTGTTATCTATGAAGCTGGTCCTGAAGCTGTAATTTCTGTA